>JANNAY010001416.1:0-2159 GCA_031384945.1 Deltaproteobacteria bacterium | reverse complement strand
GACGGAGACGCTGCCGTCGGGCAGCGTCAACGACACCTGCGTGTCGGCGTCGACGCGGCTGCCCATCCAGTAGAGGCGCGCGACCTCGAGCACGGCCGAGCCGGGCAGGGCGACGTTGGCGCCGGCGCTGCCGAGGACGGTGCCGTCGACGGAGACGACGGAGGAGCCGACGACGGCGTGCTGGAACGGCCCGCGCAACTCGCGCACGACGGCGAGCTCGGTCTGGGCGCGGGCGCCCCCGGCGCCCAGAGCGGCGACGAGAGTGAGGGAGAGTGCAACCAGCAGGTGTCGCAAAAGAGGCCTCCGCGAGCGTCGACGTCGTCGACGGTCCAAGGGGGCCAGCGTAGGGGCCGCCTCGCCCAGCCGTCGCGTGACGCATGACCCTGAGACACCAGCGCAGGTGTGCGTCGGGTGGACGATCGGGCTGGCCTGTCTCTTGAACAAAGGTAGGAGCGTTCGGCTGAGCGCCCCCGGTCTGATCGGGCGGCGATCAGGCGAACGTCAGGCAAGCGAGTCGCTTGCCAGCGAGCGGGTGAGCGGCAATGCTCAGACGCTCTGTGTCACGGGCTGTCGGCTTTGCCGCACAGCGGTGCTTCGAGGTTTGTCGTGTTGCGTCGTTCGTCGTCTTTGCTTCGCACGCTCATCACCGGTGCCCTCTTCGGCGCCGCGCTGATCGGCTGTGGCGTCGAGGCCGACAGCGCCCCCACCCCACACGTCACCGTCGCCATGCTGCCGCGGGTCGTTCTCGACGGCACCATCGAGCTCTCTGACCGCACCGCCGGCCGCGTCATCATCGACGAGGTGATCGCCCACGCGCCGTCCGCTCGCCTGCGCAACGGCGTCGGCGAAGTCGGCGGCGAAGTCGGCGGCGAAGTCGGCGAAGTCGGCGAAGTCGTCGTCGACGCCAGCGATCCGCTCTTGTTCCGCTACGCCCTCGCCGATCGCAGCGGCTTCGGCGCGGCCCTGCCTTCGCTCGGCACCAACGGCAGCGACCGCGTCTGGTCCGTCGCGGTCGACGGCGCCGCGGTCGACGTCGCCTTTGACGCTGCCGACGGCGACATCGCCGACGCCTACGACGCTCACAGCGACGTGCTCACTGGGCTCGGCGGCCACACGCTGATCGTTCACGGCACGATCGCCGTCGAGGCCGAGCTCGTCGGCGTCTTTGGCGGCCTCGGCGACCTCGACTCCGACGACAAGGTCTCTGACGTCGATCCAGATGGTACGCCCGCCACCGACCCCGAGAACGACGTCGACCCTGACGGCGGCGCCGCGTCCGACCCCGACAGCGGCAACGCAGGCGACACCAGCGACGTCGACCCCGACGGCGGCGCCGCACACCCCACTGGCGACAAGGTCGCTGACGTCGATCCCGACGGCACCCCCGCTGCGGGCGGCAATGTCGGCGAAGGCCGCGAGGGATCGGCGAAGCGCCCCGGCAAGAACGTCAAGGCGCTGGTCCATGGCGCCCTCAAGGGCGAGGGCCGTCGCGCCATCGTGAACGTCCCCTTCTCGTTGGTCGCTGACGGCAGCTTCCACCGCGAGGTCGTCCTCGGCGCCGACGACATCGCCTCCGTCGGCGACGGCGATGTGATGCCGCTCGATCTTCACCTCTCAGCCAGCGAGCTGCTCGACACCGACCGCCTCGCCGAGCTCGAAGCCGTCGCCAAAGACGCCGTCGCCAAAGACGACGAAGCCACTGTCATCGTCCCCGTGCCGCAAAAGGCGACGGCTGAAGCGGCGACCGTGAAGGTGCAGGGCTCGATCAAGAAGCCCACCCACGTCGTCGATGGAACGTCGCGCATCCGCGTGTCTGGCGACCTGCGCCGCTGACGTTCGCGGCGCTTTTTTTCTCGATTCTGTGCTTTGAGATCGGCCGGATCGTCTTTACGATGGCCGCGTTGTTTGGTTGGCGGCTCCGGTCGCGTCCCCCCGAAGACCCGTTTGTGCGGTCCCCGGTTCCGGGGGCGCATGTTTCCTCATCCTCGTTCGAGGACAGGGCGACACCGAATCCGCCTGGATTTTGGAGGTCGTGATGCGCCTGTACCGAAAGATCATCCCGAAGATCGCTCGCGAAGTGGTCCGTACGCTGCACAGCAAGGCTGAGGTTGAAGTCGAAGACGGCCGCATGGACGAAGCCGAGCTCGACCTCGCCGCTG
>JANNAY010001393.1:0-8049 GCA_031384945.1 Deltaproteobacteria bacterium | reverse complement strand
GTGGGGTTTCTCAGGTTGCAGGTGACCGTCGACAGCGTCTTGCCCGAATCGTCAGTGACGGGCTTGCCGGGCTGGTTGGCGAAGCGCTGCGACAGCGCGGGCACGAGCAGCGTGCCGCCCGTCGACACGCTGCCGTAGAAGCCGAAGCCGGTGTCGGGCAGCGAGAAGATGGTGCGGATGCCGAGGCTGCCGCTGCCGAGCGAGCCGACATTGCGTGACGTCAGCGAGAGCGGCAGGGCCACGCTCACCGACGGGATGAACAGCAGGTGCAGGTCTTCGAGCTGCAGCCGGCCGTAACGGGCGCCGACGACGGTGTCGGACATCTCAACCTGGTTCGGCGTCGTCGTGTAGTCGGACTGCGTGTACTCAAAGCCGAAGCTCTGGTTCATCAAGAACGTGAAGCCGTTCCAGGACAGCAGGGGGTTCAGGGTCAGCGCCGACGAGACCGTCGGGTTGAAGGCGCTGCCCGCGACGAAGGTGCCGGAGCCGACGCTGTGCGTCAGCGAGGCGTTGACGTGCACCGGCAGCGGCGGGTGCTTCTCACCTTCGCTGTCTTTCAGCTGTTGCTGCAGCTGGACGCTCGACTGCGCCCCCGCGGGCCCCGCCGCGATCACGCTCGCGAACGCGGCGATCACGGCACTGACGGTCAAAAAGCGCTGAACATTCGGCATCTTGGCTCCACAACTGGCGACGCGGTGTGCACCCGCGTAACGCTCCGCCCCGCCTCAGCAAGGGTCGTACCTGCGGCTACAGGGGCCCACCGCCGTTGGGAAGGCCTGCCAGACGCCCGCACAAGGGAGGAGAAGGGGACGGCTCGCGTTAGCGTGGCGCCATGATTCGCGTGGCGCTGTTGGGGCTGTTGCTGGGCGTGTGCTGCGGCGTCTCCGTCGAAGGCGGCGACCTCTGCGCCAACGACTACGACGACGACGGCGACGGCCGCGTCGACTGCGACGACGAGAGCTGCGCCTTCTCTGACGTCTGCGGCGACTGCGGCAACGGCGCTGTCGACGGCGCCGAGGGCTGCGACGACGGCAACCACGAAGACGGCGACGGCTGCGACGCCCGCTGCGCCAGAGAAGACTGCGACGAAGGCGAAGCAGGCTGCGGCCCCGCCGTCGTCGTCGTCGGACCCTGCGGCGACAGCGTCTTGCAGCCTGGCGAAGAATGCGAAGACGGCAACCGCGCCGCGGGCGACGGCTGCGACGCCGGCTGCCGCGCCGAATTTTCGGAGTGCACCGGCGAGACGCCCGGCGTGCAGTGCATCGACGGCAACATCAACAGCGGCGACGGCTGCTCGGCGACGTGCCGCTCAGAGTTCTGCGGCGACGGCATCGTGCAACCCACGATCGGCGAGCGCTGCGACGACGCTGCGCCGGGCGCTGCCGCGGTCGGCTGCTTCGGCTGTCGGATTCCTGTCTGTGGCAACGGCATCTTCGAGGGCAACGAGCGCTGTGAAGACGGCAACCGCAGAGACGGCGACGGCTGCTCGTCTCGGTGCCAGCCCGAGTAGCCTTCCTCACTCTCCGCCGCCCTCGTTCACACTCACGAGCTGCTCGCAGGTCTCCTACAAGGGCGACCTCGACGACGCTGACCTACTTCTTCAGCGGCGCCATGGCCGAGCAGAAGCTCAACGGCAGAGGTCGTCATCGGCGTGTGGAGCTCGCTGCTCGCCCACACCTGCGGCCTTGCCACGCAGTCGTCGATGTCGCCGTTGACGTCGGTGAGAAACGAAGACGACGTCATCGACGCAACGACGGCGACACCGACAACGTCGGCGGCATCCAGGGCACCGCCAACGCCAGTTCTGCGAAGGCTTCAGCGACGCCATCGACGACTTCTTTGACGCTGCCACCAAGGACCGGACCGCGGCATCTGCTGATTGTTCGCCCTTCTCCTGCGTGTCTGAACGGATGTCCCGATGAAGTTGATCCAGCTCGATGTCCTCGCGCTCGCCGCCGCCTTTCTCGTGGCCACGGCCGCCGACGCGCAAGAGCCGCCCGTCCCCGACGTCGAACCACCCGCCGCGGCAGCGCCCGACGACGCGGCGACGGCTGCGGCGCCAGAGGGCGATGCGACGACGACGAGCACGACGAGCACGACGAGCACGACGGCGACTGCGACCGCGCCTGCGACCGACACGCCAGCGGCACCATCCGCGCCGCCCGCGGCAGCGCCGCGCGACGACGCTCCTGCGGCAGCGGGAACGAGCGGGCTCAACGCCGTGGGCGCCGACGTGCAGGTCGCGCTGCACGCCGAGCTCGGGCTGCTGTGGCCGGTGGCCCACACGATTCAGTTCGGTCAGGACGGCACACGCATCGACTACGTCGCGCAGGGCGGCCAGGACACGCTGTTTCCGTTCGCGCGCTTGTCTGCCGACGTCGCGTTCCTGCAGCGTCACGTCGTCACCTTGCTCTACCAGCCGTTACAGCTCGTCTCGACGCAGACGGCCCGTGAAGAGCTGCGCGTCTTCGACACGCGCTACGCCGAAGGAACGCCGGTGCGGTTCACCTACGGCTTCGACTTCTGGCGTCTGTCGTACCTCTACGACTTCAACGACGCGCCCGAGACCGAGCTCGCCCTCGGCGCGTCGCTGCAGATTCGCAACGCGGCCATCCTCGTCGAGGCCGTCGACGGCAGCCAGGCCAACTACCTTCGCAACATCGGTCCCGTGCCGGTGATCAAAGGCCGCGTGCGCCACGACCTCGGCCGCGTGTTCTGGGTCGGCGCCGAGGCCGACGGCTTCTACGCCCCCATTCGCTACCTCAACGGCGGCGACGTCGACGTCGTCGGCGCCGTGCTCGATGCCTCGGTGCGTGGCGGCGTGCACCTTGGCGCTGGCGTCGACACGTTTCTCAACCTTCGCTACTTCGGTGGCGGCTCGAGCGGCACGAACAACAACAGCCGCGAGCCGGGCGATGGCTTCACAGACAACTGGCTGCACTTCGTCTCGCTGTCGCTGGGGTTCACGTTGCGCTGAGCGCCATCAAGACCGACCTCCAAGAGACTGCTGACGAGGTCTGCCGCCCGGAACCACGTCACTCGTTGTCGACGACGCGCCGCCTCGATGCCGAGCGCGGTCGCGAGATGGGTCTTGCTCGTGCCGCAGGCCGAGGAGGACGATGTTCTGTCGTCGACGAAGTTGCCCCGCGCGAGCTCGAGCATCTGCTTCTTGTCGACGCCATTGGCGAAGCGGAAGTCGAAATTGTCGAGCGTCAGAACGTCCGGGAAGCCGGCCTCGACCCTCTCGCGGCCGATGTCGGTCCACTCGGTGCCCGCGTAGCGAAACGCCTGCAGGATTGTGCGCGACAAGACAACGAAGAAGACGCCGCCGTCGACGTCGGTGGTGGTCAAGATCGGCACTCCGCCCAGATCGATGGGAACGTCGATGAGGGTCCGTCGGGCGAGGCCCTCGCCGTCGATGCTGTAGGCGTCGGCGGTGAAGCCCTGGCCGACGACGTAGATGTCGCCGTCGAAGTCGCGAGGCAGCTGCATTCGATCACAGCAGCTTCGTCATGAATCTTGCGGCGCTCGTCGTTGGGTCCAGCGCCGGGCGAGGAGCCAGCAGTTCGCTCAGGTGCCCCAGTGGATCTCGCGGAAGGGGACGAGCACGCGCTGCGCGGGCACGCCATCTTTGTTGAAGAGGCGAAGCTCGACGTTGGCGTTCTTCTTCTGCTGATCGTCGAAGTCGCCGACGTCGAACGTGAACGCTTCTTTCTTCGACTGCGGGCCACCGACGGTGCGCGTCTGCTCTTGCCAGGCGCCGTTCTCGTCGCGAAATCCAGCGACGATCTTGTAGCCGCTGAAGTCGGCGCCAGAGAGGAAGGCGTCGCCGACGACGAGCGAGATGCGGGCGCCGTCGCTCTGCGGGTCGGCCGGGTTCTGCATCGGCTTGGCGGTGCAACCGAGCTTCATGTTGGTGAGCTCGGCCTGCGGCACGACGACGTCGCCCATGGGGTTGAGCGCCTTGTTGCCGATGATGCGGGCGGCGGCGTCGCTGTAGACGACGTCGACGACGCGGCGGGTGGTCTGCTGCTGATCGCTGCCGTTGGCCTGGGCCGACGAGGTGCGCGTCAACGTCGAGCTGAGGATCTGCCGCAGCGAAGACCCCGCGTTCACCGTCGCCGCGGTCTGCGTCGACGCGTTGCCCAGCAGGTGGGCGTCGGTCTTGTCGACGTCGACGATGACGTTGGCGTTGGCGGCGCCGCCGAGGCCGACGACGGCCTTGCTGCCGGGCTCGAAGATCAGGCCGCGGTCGACGGCGAGGCCGACGTCGACGTGGGCGCCGACCTGGTTCTCGTCGAGCCACACGCCGGCGGGCAGCGTGCTCTTGGCGCTCATCGTCAAGCGGATGCGCTCGTCGAAGGTCTTCACCGCCGTCGTGTCGAGGTTGTCGCCGACCTGCACGCGGTTGAACTGCGGCAGGGGCTGCGTGAAGTTCGGCACGATCAGACCCTGCGCGTTGCGGGTCTGGTGAAACACGTTGGTCTTGTTGGTGTTCTCAGGACGCACCCACACCGACGTCGAGATCTCATCGCCGCCTTTGTCGAGCGACACCTGCTTGAGCGGGTCACCAAAGGCGAACTCCGTCTCGTCGATGTCTTTGGTCTCGACGTAGCTGGCGCCGTCTTTCACGCGCACGATGTCGGGCTGCGTGCCGTTGGGATCGGTGCGGTACTTCTTGAGGTCGAGCTTGGTGAGGTCGGCGCTGTCGCGGGCCACGATCTTCATCAAGAGCGGGTTGCCGTTGTTGTCGACGTCGCGGGCGTTGAACAGCAGCATGACGTCGGCGTTCGGCGCCAGCGTGAACGTCGCGTACAGCGGGTCGGTGCGCACCGGCGTGTGTCCGATGGCGGGCGGGTTGTAGACAACGGCGGTCTCTTTCTCGATGCGCATCGAGAGGATCTGCGTGAGGAAGCGCCCGTTGGTGTTGTCGGGGTGGTGCTTCATGCCGCACGACTTCGCGCGCTGGATCAGCTGCGTCTGCGCGGGCATCGCCGACAGCAAGATCTTCTCGAGCACATCGCAGTCCATCGCCGCCGTTGTTTGTGTCGGCGACTGCGTCGACTGAAGCTTCTGCGCCTCTTGCTGCACGACCTGATCGACCTGCGCCGACAGCACGCCGCTCTGGCGCTGCAGCTCTTTCAACATCGCCTGGGCCTGGTTGGTGAGGGGCAGCGTGGTCGTGGTCATGGTCGCCTCCGTGGTGCTCGGTTGGTGAGAAGCACTGTGCGGGAGACCTCTGATCTCCAACACGACACGTGTCGGTCCGTGTAGGCGTTGGTGAGACTCGCGTCACACGTGGCGTTGGGATGCGCTGGGGCCTTGCGGAATTCGGCGGCAACGAGGGCGGGGGCAAGCCTCGCCCCTCCCTCCGACAAGCCCCGGACAAACCTGACGGAAGGGTGGCGGGTGCCGGTGGTACCCAACCACCATGTTCGAAATCGTTCCGCTGGGTGCCTATTCGCTGTTGCAATCGAAGGCGTTCTTGCAGGGCTTCACGCCGGCGAAGGGGACCTCGAACGCCGAGGACGTCGACGGCGATGGCTTCACGCTCTCATTCTTGCTCGACACAACGTGGACGCCCTGCGCCGTGCAGCTCTCGCAACGCGCGGACGGCGTCGTCGTTGGCGTCGTCAGCGCTGGCGTCGACGAAGAAAAAGCCAAAGCACAGGTCGCCCGCGTCTTGGGCATCGACGTCGACGGCCGCGGCTTCGATGTCATCTGCCAGAGCGATCCCGTTCTGCGCACGCTGTCGTCGTCGTGCCGGGGTTTCGTCCCGTCTCGTTCGCGTCGCCGTGGGACGCCGGCGTCTGGGGACTGCTGGTGCAACGCATCTCGATGCCGCAGGCCGCGGCGCTGCGGAAGAAGCTGGCGCTGTCACACGGCCACACCGTCAAGATGAATGGCGACGTCGGCGGCGCCACCTTCCACGTGTTTCCGTCGCCGGCGCGGCTGCTCGCCATCGGGCCTGCTGATGTTCCCGCCGGCATTCCCGCGGAGAAGTGGGCGCGGCTGCGCGGCCTCGCCGAGGTCGCCATCAAGGGCGGGCTCGACGTCGATGTGTTGCGCCCCCTGCCCTTCGACGACGCCGTCGAGCGCTTGTTGACGATCCGCGGCGTCGGCCCGTGGACGGCGCAGCACATCGCGCTGCGCGGCACGGGCTCGGTCGACGCGCTCGCGCTGGAAGAGCCGCGGGTGCGCGCCGCCATCGCCCACGCAGCGCAGCGGGCCACCATCGACGACGACGAAGCGGCGCGCATCGCCGATGGCTGGCGTCCGTTTCGCACCTGGGCGCTGGTGATGGTGGTGCTGCACCTGTCGCGCACGGGAAATTGGAACGTCGATCGATCGAAGACGACGAAGAAAACGAAGACGACGGCGCCGAAGAAGAAGGCGCCGCCGTCGTCGAGGAAACAGTCGTCGATGTTGTAGTCAGTCCGTCGTGTCGAGCGACTTGAGGAACGCGACCATGGCGTCGCGGTCGTCGGCGTCGTCGATGTAGAACGGGTGGGGGCTCGAGGCGCCGCGGGCGGGGTCGAGCAGCGTCTCGAGGTCAGGCACCGAGTTGTCGTGCAAGAAGACGGGCTTGCGCGCGAGGTCGAGCAAGAGCGGCAGCGCGATGCCGCGGAGGTCGCCGCGGATGCTGGCGTTCACGATCATCATCTTGTCGTCGAAGATGTCGTCGACGGTGTTGAGGGCGTCGTTGAGTCCGGGTTTGAAGGGCGGCGCGTCGCGCGCAAAGACGACGACGGGATCGTCGCCGGGGAAGACGTCGGCCATCGGCACGATCATCGAGGGCACGAAGCGCGACTGATCGACGTTGTGGCAGCGCGTGCACGAGACACGAAACTGCGCGCGGCCGTCAGCAATGTCGACGGCGTTGCCAGCGACGCCGGCGGGGGCGTCGAGGCTGTCCATGTAGGCGCTCATGTCGAGCAGCGTGTCGTTGTCGACGCGCAGTCCGATGGGCGTGGCTTCGTCGCCGGGGGTGCCGTCGTCGATGTCGATGCGCAGCGCGCCGGCGGTGGGCACGCCGGTCGCGGTCAGGATCTCGACGTAGTCATCGGCGATCTCGGTGCCGGCGTCGCCAGCGAGGGCGGCGAGAAAGGCGCGTCCGCCGGGTGCTGTGAGGTTGCGCAGGTCAAACAGCGCCGTGAAGACGAGGTTGGTGAAGTTGTCGAGCTTCGAGATGGCGCCTTCGCTGCCATACGGCGCCGAGAGGTCGCTGCGAAACATCGGCGTGATGTGCATGGGCGCGCCGGTGCCGTCGGGCTGATCGTCGAACATGCCCACCGGGTAGAAGTCGGGGTTCGAGAAGTAGGCGTCGAAGTCGGCCTCGCTGCTGTTCTCGGTCAGGCCCGTCGGCGCGCGTCCTGTCGTCGCGCCGCCGAGGCTGTCGTTGAACGACACCTGTGACAGCGGATAGAGCGCGCGTGTGTTGGCGGCCGTCGCGAAGATGGCGCCGATGTTGAGGTTGTGCGGCGTCGGCCCGTCGACCTCGACGCCGATGCTGCCGCCGCCGCCGCCGGCTGAGGCGAAGACGCTGCCGTCGGTGACGGCGTGGCAGAGGGCGCACGAGACGCCGACTTTGTCGCCGGCGGCGACGTCGATGGTGCCGTCGTCGTTGCTGTCGACGGCGACGACGCCGATGACAGCGTTGGCGTTGATGAGCGCGACTGTCGTGCCGGGATCGTTCAACAGCGGCGCGTTGGCGGGGCTGAGATCGGTGGTGAGCTCATCGGCGATGGCGTCGCGCGTGCCTTGCGGCAGCGGCTCGATGTTGACGCTGAGCCCGACGCCGAGCGCCTGGATCGGCGTGAGTCCGGCGGCGACGATGCCCTGCGGCAGCTTCACGGCGTCGGTCCAGAAGTTCTCGTCGCCGAAGGTCTCGAGCCGAAACGCTGCGGCGCCGGCGCCGGCGTCGCCGACGTCGTGGGGGTGGAGGTTGACGTTGTTGCCGACGGGTCCGTCGACGCCGTCGTCGGCTGCTCCTTCTCCGTCCCCGTCGCCTGCTTGTGCTTCCGCTTCTCCTTCTTCTCCTGCTGCTTC
>JANNAY010001388.1:0-5646 GCA_031384945.1 Deltaproteobacteria bacterium | reverse complement strand
CCGGCTGCGGCGGCTGCGCGTCGACGTCGATGGCGCCGACAGCGTTGGCGACGTTGCTGCTGCTCGCGCTCAGACGACGACGTCGATTCTGACGACGCCGTTGCCTTCGTCGACGACGGCGATGTCGACATCGAGAAAGCGCCGGATGGTGTCGATGTTCGTCGACGTGTGCGGCGTCGGCGACAGCGTCCGAAACGACCCGCCCGCGCCCAGCGCCATCGGCAGCAACAGCTGGTCAGCGAGGTGCTCGCCGACGGGAACGCCGGCGCGCAGGTAAACCGAGGCCTCGTCGACCACGCCCTGGGCGACGACCTCCGCCGGAGCGCGGTGCTCGCCGAAGCCCGTCACCACCTCGACCAGCGACTCGCTCTCGAGTTCGAGCACCACCGCGTTGCCCGGTCCGGGGGTGTCGACGACGACGACTTCGCCTTCGATGGCGCCTGCGATGCCTTCGACGTCGATGCCGGCTCGCATGCCTTCGACGACGACGTCGACCTCGCGTTCGCCGATCGCGCGGGGGAGGCGCGAGACGAGGGCGCGGACGCGGACGGCGCGCAGCCGTCCCCGCTCGAGCAGGCTGAGTTGGTGGAGCGCACCGCTGGCGACGTCGACGACGAGGCGGCCGCCGCCGCGGGGAAAGAAGCCACAGCGTTCGACGTCGATGGAGACGTCGGCGCCCATGCGCAAGAGCAAGGGCACGAAGGTGTGAACGAGAAAGTCGGCAGGCGGGGCCATCTTGCCGTGGGTGCCGCCCTCGACGACGAGGCGCGAGCGGCCCGGCGCCTTCAGCAGCGGCGGCAACACCGTCTGCACCACGAGGGCGGTCGCGCCAGCGGTGCCGACGGAGAAGACGCGGTCGCCGTGGACGACGTCGCCCGGAAAGAACGCGACGCGCGTCGAGCCGAGCGCGGCCCCGTCGACGCGGGCGCCGCAGACAAGGGCGGCGGCGTTGACGCAGGTCAGGTGCTGCTGCGCGAGGCCCGGCTTGGCGCGGCCGGCGCGAATGCGGTCGATGACGAAGGGCTGCTTCGTTACCGCCGACAACGCCAGCGCCGTGCGCAGGATCTGTCCGCCGCCTTCGCCTCGTGAGCCGTCGATCTCGATCATGGTGTCCTCGTCGCGGGCGCCGTCTGCGCGTGGGGACGAACGACGCGGGCCGCAGCGAAATTCTTCAGCGGCGCCGCCATCGCCCGTTCAGCGTTCTCTCGCGCCCACCGTGTCGACGTCTTTCAACGCGGGCACCAACAACGTCATGGCGAAGACGACGACGACGGTGCCGACGCCGCCGACGACGACGGCACCGACGGGGCCGAGCACCTTGGCCAGCGATCCGCTCTCCATCTCGCCGAGCTCGTTCGAGGCGCCGATGAAGACCGAGTTCACCGCCGAGACGCGCCCGCGCCACTCGTCGGGCACAAGCACCTGCAAGAGCGCGCTTCTGACGACGACCGAGACCATGTCGGCCGCGCCGAGCACCGCCAACATCGCCAGCGACAGCGGAAACGACGTCGACAAGCCGAAGACGACGGTGGCGACGCCGAAGAGGGCGACGCAGGCCAACAAGGTCACGCCGATCTTCTTGTGCAGCGGGCGAAACGCGAGCCACGTCGCCATCACGCCGGCGCCGACGGCGGGCGCGGCGCGCAAGACGCCGAGGCCGCTGGCACCGGTGTGCAAAACGTCGCTGGCAAAGATGGGCAACAGCGCCGTCACGCCGCCGAGAAAAACGGCGACGAAGTCCATCGTCACGCAGGCAAACAGGATCGGCTGCGAGCGCAAGAAGCGCAGCCCGTCGAGGGCGTTGGCGATCGACAGCTTGGCTTTGTCGCCGGCCTCTGTGCGCGGGGCGTCGACCAGGGCCATGAGCACGACCGAGATGGCGAGCAACGCGCCCGAAATGCGATAGACGAAATCGGCGCCGAACGCGGCGAGCAAGACACCACCGATGGCCGGCCCGACGATGGCGGCGATGCAAAAGAGCATCGAGTTGATCGCCGAGTAGCGCGCCACCGCATGGGGCGGAATCAACGACGCCACCAGGGCCGAGAGCGCGGGGCTGAGAAACGCGCGAAACGTGCCGAGCACGAACATCAGGCCGTACACGATGTCGACGCGGGTGCGGTCGATCCCCAAGAGAGCGAAGAGCGCGATGGCGATGCCGCTCAATGCAATCACGGTCGTCAGCTTGCGCGGAAAGCGGTCGCCCACCTGCCCGGCTGGGATGGCGAACAAGAACACGGGCAAGAACTGCGCGAGCCCCAGCAGCCCCAACGTCAACGGATCGTGGGTGTGGTCGTAGACCTCCCAGGCGACGGCCACCTGGGCCATCTCGGCGCCCGTGACGACGAGCGCGCGGGCCGCAGCGGTGGCAGGAAAGCCGCGCAGACTGCTCATGCTTCCGTGCTGTCACCACCGCGCGAGAAAGACCACGCGGCAGTCCGACGTCAGCCTCTGAAGCGATTCACCCTCTCCGCTTGGGGAGAGGGTCGAGCGGAGCGAGGGGTGAGGTCTGCTTCGACTGCGACGGCGGAGGGCGGAGGGCGGAGGGCGGAGGGCGGAGGGCAGGGCGCGCACAAAAGAAAACGGAGGCCGTGAAGCCTCCGTCGTCATGCTTGGTGCCCAGAGCCGGAATCGAACCAGCGACACGCGGATTTTCAGTCCACTGCTCTACCAGCTGAGCTATCTGGGCATCAGCGCGGCGGACTGTGCCGACGCTCCGTGTCGACGTCAAGCGCAAAAAAAGAAAACGGCCGAAGCACCTGCGCGCTTCGGCCGTTCTTCGCTTGGCAGCGCTCAGCGACGGCGGCGGCGCAGCAGCAAGAGCGCGGCACCCAGCAGGATCAGCGACGAGGGGCGGCTGCCCGTGCCGCTGCAGTTGCAGCCGTCGACTTCGCCTTCGCCTTCGCCTTCTTCGCCTTCGCCTTCGTTGGCGCAGACGGCGCTGGTGGCGATGTTTTCGACGGAGATGTTGCCGAGAGTGGCGCCGCCTGCGGGGGCCACGATCGAGATGACGAATTCGCGGTCGGCGCAGCCGTCGCTGGTCAGCGTCTGCGTGAAGGAGCCGTCAGAGATGCCGGTGTCGGCGTTGGCGGCGCCGATGGTGGCGGCGCTGGCGTCGACGTCGAAGTCGATGACGGTGCCGTCTTCGTCTTCGGGGATGGCGTTTTCGTTCTCGTAAGCCCAATGGATGCGGCCGCCAGCGACGCCGGTGACCTCACGAACGAGGATCGAGAGCGCGGCCGCGTCGCCACCGCCGCCGAGCAGGCCGCCAGCCTGCTGCTGCCAGCTGAGGTCGAAGCCGCCCGAGCCCTTGGGCACGGCGACGCGGAACTGCAGCACCGACGGCGCGAAGTTGTTGAGGCCGAGCTCTTGCGTGCCGGGCTGCAGCAGCTGCGCCTTCGGGGTGACGGTGATGTCGGCGCCGTCGACGACCGAGAGCGTGTGGATGCGCTCGCAGGCGTTGACGCCGCGGCCGTCGAATTCGGCCTGGGCAAAGGCGCCGACGTCAGCGCCGAAGGCCGTGGTGAGGGCGGTGACGGCGCGGGCCGAGGCCCTCGTCATGTCTTCGTCGTCGTCCGCGAGGGCGAGGGCCGACAGCAGCGCGCGGTCGACCTCTTTGGGCTCAACGGTGGCGTCGGCCTCGAGGATGTGCTCGCGGATCGTCCAGAGGGCGCCGGCCCAGTGCTCAGAGTCGAAGTGCACTTCGCCGATGATGTCGGCGGGGCACTTCTTGTCGTTGTCGTTGTTGCGCAGGCCGGTCTCGGCGCCGCCGAGGCCCTGCCCGGCGTAGTCGCCGACGGTGGGATTGCCGACGGACGACGACGAGAAGTAGTCGGCCCAGCCCTCGTTCAAGCCGCCGGTCTCGGCGTGGCTGCCGTAGTCGTCGAGGCCGAAGCTGCCGAGGTTCGGCACGAAGCTGTGCACGAGGGCGTGGGTGAACTCGTGCCGGGTGACGTCGCCGTCGTAGGCGAAGTCGCGGTCGCCCTGGAAGTAGACGTTCGAGTCGTAGGGGCGCGTGAACAGGCGACCGAAGACCTCGAGCTCAGGCGGGATCTGCACCGGTCCACCCGTCGTGGCCGGGATGAAGGCGGCGTTCGGAATGCGCTGAAAGTCATCGATGATGATCGGGTTGCCCGGCGAGCCGCCCTGGCCGGCGACCAGCTGGTTGATGAGCGCCTGCTGGTCGAACTGCGGAAACAACACGTTGGTGGCGATGTGAAACGGCAGCAACGGCGTGCCGTCGTCGTTGAGGGTCGAGGTGCCGTCGTCCTGGCACAGCAGCGCCAGGCCACCGAGGCAGAAGGTGGGGTCGTCGAGCACGTCGCGCACGTGCTCAAAGAACCGCTGCGTCGAGTGGTAGACGGTCACCTCGGCAAAGGCGTCTTCTTCGGCGGCGCAGCCGGCGGGGTCGGCGGGGCGGGCGTCGTTGTCGGCGGCGCCGACGCACGGGCGGCGGCCGGCGCGTCCGACGGCGTCGACGGGGGTGAAGTTCCAACCGTCGGCCGATGAGACGGCGCGCGGCAGCTCGGCGCAGAAGGCGGCGCGCAAGAACAGGCACTCGCGGTCCGGCTCGCCGGGGCACGGTCCGCCTTGAATGAAGCCCGCGAGGTTGGCGGGAATCGGCAGCTGATCGACAGGCAACGCCGTCTGGATCTCAGAGGTGAACGCGTCGCCTGCGTCGACGTCGTCCTGGTCGGCGCAGCGGGCGACCTCGCTGAGCTCGACGTTGTCGGGCAGGTCGGTCAAGCAGTCTTGCGAGCCGTCGAGGCAGACGACCTGCTTGCAGCAGTTGGCGGTCTGAAAGTGAAAGCCGGCGAGCGGCGATCCGACTTCGCCGGGCAGCAGGTCTCCGAGCTGCACCGTCACGAGATCGTCTTCGTCGATGCCGCTGGCGGCGGGGGCAAACTCGAACACGCGCGCTGAGGTGGGGGCAGCGGGCAGCGGGCCGCCTTCGCCTTCGCCTTCGCCTTCGCCTTCGCCTTCGCCTTCGCCTTCGCCTTCGCCCTCGCCTTCGCCGCCGGGCAGGACGCAGTCGAGCGGGCACGAGAGGGTGTCTTCGCCGGCCTCGCAGTTGCCGTTGCCGCAGACGAAGCCGCGCTCGACGATGGCCTTGGCGCCGAGGACGCGGCCGGTGTCGGCGTCGACCCAGACGTCGGCGGCGTCTTCGATCTTCCACGTCGGCACGCGGACGCGCCACGCGGCGTGCAGACCGTCGGCCTTGGCCAACCACACGCGGGCGCCGAGGCCGCTGACGGCTTCGACGGTGGCGTCGCTGATCAGCGATCCGTGGACGATGCTGGTGGCTGCGACGAGGGCCTCGCCTTCGCTGAGGCGAAACGCCGAGACCGGGCGCAGCGAGCGGCCGACGCCAGAGACGCTGCGGACGCCACGGTCGTCGATGACGAGGACGCGGTCGGCGCCTTCGACGACGACGCCGTCGACCTCGGCGACGGCGCGGGCGACGACATGGTCGCCGACGCGGCGGGCGCTGACGACGACGTCAGAGGCGTCGACCATGGCCGGATCAGCCAACGTCCACGCTGGATCGAGCAGGGTGTCGCGCACGGCCCGCTCGACGACGGCGCGGGCCGCGTGCGGCGGAAGCTGCAGTGAAGGCAGCGTCGGCAGCGCGCTCACCGGCGCGGC
>JANNAY010001290.1:0-5776 GCA_031384945.1 Deltaproteobacteria bacterium | reverse complement strand
CGAAGCGATGTTCGAGATGCGCGCCGTCTTCGAGGGCTACCGCGACTTCTTCGCCAAGCCGTCGCGGGCGACGGCGATTCAAGAGCTCGACGTGCCGACGCACCTGCAGACGCAGCTGCTCGGCCATTACCTCGGCTTTCTCGACGAAGAGAAACAAGCGCGGCTGACGGCGCTGATGTCGCGCGGCCTGCGCGAGATGAAGCTGACGACACTCAAAGAGCTGGAAGAGACGCTGCGCAAGAAGCCCGACGTGTTTCGCTCGCGGCTCTTCAAGCTCTGCTTCTTGGCGCTCAAGGGCGAGCACGGCACGACCAACGCCTTTCGCCGCAGCGAAGAAGAAGATTACGTGCGCGAGGGCTTCATCAACCGTTACTCGGCGATCAAGATGCTCGCCGAACAAGCAGGTGATGAAAAGAAGTTCAAAGACATCATCGATCGTCTCTACGTGCAGGGCCTGCCGTGGGTGAAGCCGCGGGCGCTGACGGGCATGGGGCTGAGCGAGACCGACATCCCAAAAGACTGCTTCGTCGGCTTCTACGACGACGGCGACGAGCGCACCGGCCAGAAGGTCATGAAGGTGCTCGAAGGTCGCTCGGCCGAAGGCTTTCGCGCCCGCCGCATCAAGGTCAACGATCCTTCTGAGATCATCCTCTATACTGAGTCGGCGGCATTTCCGGCGGCATACATCAGTGAGCTCTACGACGAAAACGGCCTTCAACGGTATTACGAAGACGGCGTCCGCAGCGGCACGGCGCTGCACATCCACCAAGACTTTCACCAGTTCCAAGACCTGCTGCCGCTGAAAGAGGGCGGCGTGCGACAGCTGAAGCAAGCGTGGAAGCTGTTCATCCTCGGCGTCATGCTCGGCCGCATCCGCACCGATCAACCGGTGCCCGACGACGAGACCCGCTTCTCGTACGTCTACCGCCGCCAGGTCTCGGCGTTCGAGCAACGGTGGGAATCGCTGGGCCCCGAGATGGCCGCGATCCACCGCCTCGCCGACGACGGACAGCTCTTGTCGACGTTGTCGCGCGACGTCGAAGACGCCCGCAACGAGCTCGAGCGCCGTGGACTCTGGGGCGAGGCCCTCTTCCTCGCCGACTACGTCTTTCATTGCGTCTACCCGGTGCACAAAGACAAAGCCCTGAGCTCAGGCAAAGGCGCCGAAATCGTCGGCTCTGTCGAGAACGAGGCCGTCAACGAGATCCGCGGCGAGCTGCGCGAGCGGGCCCGCACCAAGGGCGGACTCGACGAGCGCGCGCTGGCCGAGAAGGTCGCCGCAGCGTCGGCGTCGTTGTCGTCGTGGGCGCGGCCGGTGGCGCGGCTCAGCGGACGCGCATCGCCGTCGACCGTCGACCTGCGCGCCGAAGACCGCGAGTTCGAGTGGGGCCTGCTCGACGCCGTGCGCGAGAAGCTGCCATCGGTCCCGGGGTTCATCGCCAACCGCAACGCCCTCGGCGAGGTCGAGCGATCGTTCCCGCGCCTGCGTGTCGACCTCGAGACGGGGCTTCGCCCCGAAGCCGGCGGGACGCCTGCCGCTACTGCCTCCTCCGTCGGCTACCACTACGCCGGACCCGACGGCCGCGCCGTTGACCTCAGCGCCAAAGACGTCGCCGACCGCATCCAGAAGAACCCGTCGGCGACGCACAAGGTGTGGAAGCCCGGCATGGCCAGCTGGATCGCCGCCCGCGACGACGCCGCGATCGCGGTGTTGATCGCGGATGTGCCGCCGCCGCTCACGCCGGCGCCGCCGCTGACGACGTCGTTCGAGACGGCGCGCGAAAAAGAGCGGCTCGGCACAAAGACCGCCGCC
This sequence comes from Deltaproteobacteria bacterium, assembly GCA_031384945.1. Lineage (GTDB taxonomy): Bacteria > Myxococcota > UBA727 > UBA727 > VGSZ01 > VGSZ01. Next base: position 3,963 of record JANNAY010001290.1, on the reverse strand, counting down.
GAGCTCGCCGTCCTCGTCAGAGAGGGCAGGGGCCTGATCAAGATCTGGCAGAAGGGATGGCCGCAGTGGCTGCCGGCCACCGAGGTCAAAGAGGTGCAAGAGGCGCTGGCCGAAGCGCCGCCCCTCGATGACGTCCCGCCGCCCCTCGACGACGACGGCCCGCCGCCGCTGTAGGCGCCAGCGACGTGACGGGACGCCGAGGCGGCGACGTGCGCCCCGTCGTCGGTTCGGGCTAGAACCGACGTCGTGAAGATCCTGCTCGCCGAAGACGACAACAACCTGCGCGACACGCTGACAGAGGCCCTGCGCGCAGAGGGCTACGACGTCGTCGGCGTCGCCAACGGCGCTGCCGCCCTCGAGCACGCCGACGGCGGCTACGCAGCAGCCATCCTCGACGGCCTGCTGCCAAAGATGACGGGCTTCGACGTCGCCAAGCAGATTCGCGCCAAGTCGCCGTCGACAGCGGTGATCTTGATGTCGGGCGTCTTCAAGGGCGCGCAGCAGCAGCAAGACCACATCGCGGCGACGGGGGCCAAGGCCTACCTGGTCAAGCCCTTCGACACGAAGCGTCTGATCGACGCGCTGCGCACGTGGGCCCCGGCGTCGGGCGGCGTCGTGCCGGCGGCGGCGACCGCGCAACAGCCGTTGCCGCCCGAGGGCAACCTGCTCGAGATGCCAGCGCTGTTTCTCGGTTGGCGCATCCAAAAAGAGCAGCACACCGGCGTGCTCGAGCTGTTCGCGCCGGCCGAGAAAGCGCGCATTTTCGTCTACAAAGGGCGCGCGGTCTTCGCGCAGTCGAGCGATCCGCTGCTGCACATCGCCGTCGAGTTGCTCAAAGAAGGCCAGCTGACCCCCGAGCAATACAAGCTGGTCTGCGAGCTCGCCGTGCAGCGCGGCAGCGGCCTCTTTGACGTCATCAAGGGCGAAGGCCTCGCCACCGACGTGCAGATGAAGGCCCTCTACAAAGGGCTCGTACCGCGCATCATCGAGCGCACCCCCGCGCTCACCGGCAAATTCAGGTTCACCGCCACCGACGCGTTCTCGAGCATCGTGCCGGCGGCGTCGTCGTCTCTGCTCGACGCGATGCTGTCGGGCATCGCAAAGGCGCCTGAGAAAGACCTCGAGCCGCACGTCAGCCCGCGACGGCCGCTGCGCCTCGCGCCCGGCGACAACTGGGCCGAAGTGACGGCGCTGCTCACGCAGTCGTGCGGCTCCGACTCGCTCACGCGCGCCATCAACGGACGCGCCACCGTCGCCCAGATGCTCGAGGTCTCGCCGACGCCGCAAGAGCGGGCCACGCGCTTTCGCCAGGTTTTCGTGTTGATGTCGACGATGGCGGTTCGCGCCTCCGAGTCGGTGATCGCCGTGGCGCAGGCGGCAGCGGCGCCGGCGCCAGCGCCGCAGCCATCGCCTGAGCGGTCGACGGCGTCGGCGGTGTCGTCGTCGCAGCCAAAGGGCAAGCCGTCCATCGACGCCAACGCCGACGCTGGCGTCGCCTTCAACACCGACGAGCAGAGCGCGCGCGCGCGCATCGACGCGAAGTTCAAAGAGATCGAGGGCAAGAATTATTGGGACATCCTCGGCGTCAGCCGGCCGCCGCGCGGCCAGCAGCTCGATCCCAACATGCTGCGCAAGGCGTTCTATGCGCTGTCGCGCGACTTTCACCCCGACTCGTTCGCCGGCATGAACCTTGGCGCCGGACAGAAGAAGCTCGAGCACGTCTTCTCCGTCATTCAAGAGGCGTACGCGACCCTCACCGACGACAACAAGCGCGGCGAATACGAGGCCAAGACCAACCTCGAGGTCGGCGGCGGCTCTTCTGACATCGGCGCCCTCTTCGCCGCCGACAGCGACTTCCAAAAAGCCAAGGCCCTCTACGACCGCGGCGAATTCGTCGGCGCCGGCAAGATCATCGATCGCGTCGCCGCGGTGATGTCGACCAACGAAGAGGTGAAGGGCTTCAAGCTCTTCTTCGACTGGTGGGCCACGAAGAACGCGGCCACGGGGCAGAAGGTCATCCTCGACCTCAACGCCCTCTACAAGCTCGCCCCCGCCCAGCACTCGCTGCTCGACTTCCAAGGTTGGATTTACATGGAGATGGGCAATCTCAAGTACGCCAAGGCCACCTTCAAGAAGGTGCTCGAGGTCGAGCCGAAGCACATCGGCGCCAACCGCGGCCTCACCAACGCCAACCGCAAGGCCGACGAAGAAGCCAAAGCCGCCAACAGCGGCGGCGCTTTCGGCAAGCTCCTCGGCAAGAAGTGAGTTGACAGTGCGCAGGTTATGTCAACTGCTTGTTTTGACCGGTGACGCATGGCGGTGAAGCCACCCGTCATCGCGGGCAAGTACCTGCTGCTGCGGCGGCTGGGCCACGGCGGCATGGCCGAGGTGTTTCTCGCCAAGCAGACGGGTGACGGCGGCTTCGAGAAGCTCGTCGTCTTGAAGCGCATCCTGCCGCACCTGTCGCAGGGGGCAGAGTTCACGGCGATGTTCCTCGACGAGGCGCGGGTGGCCGCCGACCTGCGGCACCCCAACGTCGTCAACATCGTCGACGTCGGCCGCGTCACTGGCGGCGTCAACGACACGCTGTTCATGGTGATGGAGTTCTTGCACGGGCAAGACGTTCGCAAGCTGCAGCGCAAGGTCGCCGCCTACGGCCAGATGATCCCGCTGGCGCACGCCGCGCAGGTAGCGATCGACGCCGCTGCGGGCCTTCACTACGCCCACACGAAGAAAGACCTCAGCGGCAAGGCGCTGCAGATCGTGCACCGCGACGTGTCGCCGCAAAACATTTTGGTGACCTTCGAAGGCGCCACCAAAATCGTCGACTTTGGCATCGCCAAAGCAGCCGGGCAAAGCACCCATACGTCGACGGGGGTTCTCAAGGGTAAATACACCTACATGTCGCCCGAGCAGGCCGAGGGACAGTCCGTCGACGCCCGCACCGACCAGTTCGCCCTCGGCATCGTGCTGTGGGAGCTCTTGACGATGCGGCGCTTGTTCAAGCGCGACAGCGAGGTGCTGACGCTCGAAGCGATCACCGAGGGGCCCATCCCCAAGGTGCGACGCTTTCGCGACGACTGCCCGGCGAGCATCGAGGACGTCGTGATGACGGCGTTGAACCGCGACAAGACCAAGCGCTTTCGCGACTGTGAAGAGATGGCTTTGGCGCTCGAAGATGCGCTGGCCAAAGAGCAGATCGTGCACTCGCAGTCGCGGCTTTCACAGTATATGCGGCGCCTGTTCGCCGATCAGCTGGCCGAAGAAGCCGCCCTCGGCGTGGTGCAGCCCGACGGCTCGCTCTCGGCGAAGAACACCTTCCCCATCAACGAGCGGCCGAGGGCGTCTGGCGACGACAAAATCGAGAAGAAGCCCGAGAAAGAAAAGCCAGCGCCGGCAGAGGCTGAGCCGCCGGCCGACGCGACGCAGGCCGAGGGCAAGCGCGCCGCGACGCGATCGAAGTCCGGTACCGAGACCGACTCGAAGCGCCTGAAGCCGGTGAAAGAGCCGGAGAAGAAGAGAGAGCCCGAGAAGGCGAAAGAGTCACCGCGATCAGAGCCGCGATCACCGGATCGCGGCCGCGATCGCGAGTCTGCGCCGCAACCCGAGCGCGATCGCGCGATCGCGTCGGCTGATCGCGGCACGGATCGCGGCAGCCAGATCCCCAAGGCCGCCCTCGGCGCCCTCGTCGGCGCTGTCGTCGTCGTCGTCGCTGTCTTCGTCGTCGGCTCCGCTGTCTTCGGCGCCGGCGCCGCGACGCTGGTCGTGCGCAGCGAGCCCCGCGGCGCGAGGGTCTTTCTCGATGACGTCGCCACCTCTGAGGTGACGCCGGCGCTCATCAAGAACGTGAAGAGCGGCGAGCCGCACAAGCTGCGCCTCGAGCTCGACGGCTATGCGCCCTTGCAAGAGATCGTGACGATCCCCGGCAAGGGCGCGACGCACGAGGTCTCGAAGAACGCGAGC
>JANNAY010001381.1:0-21040 GCA_031384945.1 Deltaproteobacteria bacterium | reverse complement strand
GCTGACGCGCGCCCGCGACACGCTGTCGCGGGGCGAGCCCCTCGCCTGGTCCGAGTGGCTGGGCCTCGAAGACTCGCGCGTCAAGCGACAGGCGATGCAGCACATCGAGCACCCGCAGCTGAAGGCAGACCTGCTGCAGCTGATCGATCTCGTGTTCTCGACGTCGCTGCGGGCGATGGCGCGCTACGCCGAAGACAAGCGCCAACAAGGCGTCGTCGACTTCATCGACCAAGAGAAGCTGGCGCTGTCGCTGTTGGCGAATCCCGTGACGCGCGCCCGGGTCGGCCAGAGTGTGCAGCTGCTGCTCGTCGACGAATTTCAAGACACGAGCCCGCTGCAGCTGGCGCTGTTCAACGCACTCAGCGACGTCGCCGCCCGCACCGTCGTCGTCGGCGACACCAAGCAGTCGATCTTTGGCTTTCGCGACGCGAACCCCGAGCTGTTCGACGCGTTCGCGAAAAAAGCATCGACGACAGACCGGCTGACGGTCTCGCACCGCTCACGCAAAGGCCTCGTCGACGCCGTCTCTGCCGTCTTCGGCAGCGCCTTCGAAGCCGCCGGCCACGACAAAGACAGCGTCGCCCTGACCGCCGCCCACAGCGACGTCGACGAACGCCTGCTGGGTGTTCATGTCGAACGTTGGTGGGAAGAGCCCACCGAAAACAGCGTCGACCTCGACGACAAACGCGCCGACGAAGACCTCACGGCCGCGGGCGTGGCCGAGCTGTTGTCGGTGCGCGACGTGCCGGTGCGGGCCACGCCGTCGCCGGGGGTGCGTCCGGCGCAGGCGAAAGACATCGCGATCTTGTGTCGCACCAACATCGCCTGCCGGCAGATGGCGGCGGCGTTGTCGAAGCGCGGCGTGCCGGTGCTCTTGCGTCGACGGGGGCTCGGCGAGACCTTCGAGGCGCGCTTGGTGGCCGCGGGGTTGTCGCTGTGGCTCGATGGCCGCGACTCGCTCGCGGCAGCGGCGCTGGCGCGCATGCTCGGCGACGTCTCTGACGGTTTGCTCGCCGCCACCGTCGCGGCGGAGAAGGGCAAGGCCTTCAACGATCACCCGCTGGTCAAGGCCGTCATCGACGCCGCTGACTTCGACCGCAAAGTCGGCGTCGTCGGCGCCTTTGACCGCGTCGTCGACGTTTTGCGCTTGCGCGACGAGCTGCCGCGCTTCGGCGACGGCGCCCAACGCCTCGCCGATCTCGCCGCCCTGCGCGCCCTCTGCGTCAGGTTCGTCGACGACGCCGTCGCCCGCGGTCAGGGACCGACCGTCGCAGGCTTGTTGGCGCGCCTCGAGCAGCTGCGCAATTTGCGCGACGACGACGACGACCCCGACGACGAACGCGGCGACGTCGCCGGCAAAGACGCCGTCTCGGTCTTGACCTGGCACAAGGCCAAGGGCCGCGAGTGGCCCATCGTCGTGCTCACCGGGTTGTGGCGCAGCGCCTGGATCAACCCCTTTGACGTCGTCGTCGAGACCGGCGTCGCCCTGCCGTCGCTCGACAACCCGCTGTTCGGCCGCAGCCTGCGCGTGTGGCCGTCGCCGTATGGCCAGAGCGCGCGCGGCGGGCTGTTCAAGCACCTGCTGGCGTCGTCGACGCAGGTGCAAAAGATGAAGAGCGCTGCGCAGCGCGAAGACCTGCGTCTGCTCTACGTCGGCTTCACCCGCGCCAAAGACCGCATCGTCGTCGTCGGCGACAGCGCCGTCTGGGGCAAGGGCATGATGACCACCCTCGTCGACAAGTCCGTCGCCGGCGGCCGCCCGCTCTGCGCCGATCCGCCCGGTCTCATCGGCACCGCGAATTGGGCGGGCGCCGCCGTCGACGTCGAAGTGCGCACGCCGTCGCGGCAGGCCAAGGCGCGGTTGACAACGTCAGAGTCGACGTTACCGCCGACGCCGAATTCGCCGCGTGCGTCGCGGGCGTCGATGTTCGTCGCGCCTTCTTCGCTCGACGAGACGAGCGGCGCCGCCGGTTGGCGCTCACCGCTCGGCCTGCCGATCACCACCGACGCGCCCATCGTCGACGAGATGGCCGAGCTCAATTTGATTGGACAATGCGTCCACGCCTACCTCGCCGTCGACGCCTTCGCCCACGCCGACGCCAAATTCGGAGACGACGCTGGACGCCACGGTCTGGCCACGCGCCTGCGCAAAGCGTTCACCTGCGAGCACTTGATCAGCACCGCGAAGGTCGTCGAGATCGGCAAGCGGCTGTGGCGGTTTCTCGACGAGAAGCTGCCAGGACACGTGCGCCGCACCGAGGTGCCGCTCTTTCAACAGCGCGACGACGGATCGCTGGTGCGCGGCTTCATCGACCTGCTCGTCGAGCACGACGGCGCCTTCATCGTCATCGACCACAAGAACACCTACGCCGCCGACGTCAGCGGCTACGCCGGGCAGCTGCGCGCCTACGAGAGCGCCGTGCGCGAGGCGACCGGGCAGCCGGTGAAGGGCACATGGATTCACTTTCCACTGTTGGCTGAGATGGTCGATGTCACGTTGGAAAACGCAGCAGCCGTCGTCGACGATGTCAGCAAGACGTGAAGAGCCAGCGTAGAAGAAGAAGACGGCTCAGGCTTCGGCGCCGACGACTTCTTGTTCTTCGTCTTCGTCTTCTTCTTCGGCGTCGTCGTCGGCTTCTTCATCGAGCGCGGCGAGTGCGGCTTGCACGCGCTTCAACGTCGTCGTCGCGAGCGAGCTCATCTCACCGGTGAGCGCGGCGTTCTTCTCGCGCTCGAGCTGCAGCTCTTCGGCCATGTTGAGCGCGAGCAGCACCGCGAGCTGCTGCGCCGATGCGTTCTTCGCACCGCGCTTCAGCTCGTCGAGGCGGCGCGTGACGGTGTTGGCGAGGCCATGGACCCAGGCATCGTCGCGCTCGGTGCGAACCGAGAGCGGCAACCCCATGACCGTGACATCGACGCGCCGCTTCACTTCTAGGGAACCCTCGACGAGGACCGCCACCGTAGTCCAGACTTGTGACGGCAAACAAGCGCGCCGGCCGCGTGTTCTGACCCGGTTCTGAACACGTCTGTCGTCGCCGTCGTCTTTGGTGATGGCGTCTTCGTGATGGCGTCATCTTCGTGGCTCGCGATCTCTGAGGTTGGCATGCGGCATTTGACTCTCCTCGTCCTCGTCCTCGCCCCGGTCTCGGCGCTCGCAGGGCCCCTCAGCGGCACCTTCAGCTCACCGGTCGGCTCCCTCGCCATCAAAGAGACCGCCGACGGCACGGTCACCGGCACGGTGCTCGATCCGAAGAACCCGTGTGGATTTCCCAAGGGCACCGCGGTGTTGAACGGTTCGCGGTTTGATGAGTCGGTCGCCGGCAGCTTCAAGGCCTGCAAGATCGGCGACGGCTGCAGCGGCGCCCTCGAAGGCGACACCGTCTTGCTCGTCACCAAGGCCGGCGCGCTCTTGTCGGGTGCTGTGCACCTCGAGGCCGGCAGCGGCTGCAAGACCCCCCTCAATGGCGACTCGCTCACGCTGCGCAAGTCAGGCGCAAAGGCCGCGGTCGCGCCGCCGCCGACCCCGCCGAAGTCGCGCGATGGCGCCGAAGCGCTCGCCAAGCAGGCGCTGGTGCTCATCACCAGCGCCGACGCCGAGGGCGCCCGAAAGCTGTGTCAAGACGCCGTCAAGATCGATGCGCGATTCTCGCAGGGATACACCTGCATTGGCACGACCTTCTACATGCGTGATCGCTACGAAGAAGCCTTCGAGCAATACAAGCTCGCCCTCGAGGCCGACCCTGCTAATCACGACGTTTATTACAACATGGCCTGCATCTATGCTGTGCAGAACAAAGTTGCAGAATCCCTCGAGTACCTGAAGCTCTCCGTGTTGAACGGATACATCGATCTCAAGACACTTTCGTCGGACAGCGACCTCAAGAACCTCGCGGGCAACCCCGAGTTCGAGAAGCTCAAGCTCGGGCAGATGGACTGAGCGCGCGGTCTCAGAAGGCCATCGCTGGTGACAAGCGCGGCGCCAACCGCGGCGACTCTGGCGCCTCTTTCAGCGACGGATTCGACGACGGCGGCAGCGGCAGCGGCAGTGGCTCTTCGCGCCGCGGCGGCGTGGGCGTCACCGGCGTCGTCGGCCGCGTCGACGGCGGCGGCGTCGGCGACACCGTCGAGGGCGACGACGACGACGCCGACGCCAGCTTGCCGGCATGGGCGCAGCGGACGTCGCGATCGATGGCGTTCAGCACGGTGATCGGGGCGACATACCAGGTCTCGAGCCACAAGAGCGGAATCCCAATGATAGAAAGCACGCAGGGCCAGTAACCCAGTCCAATGCAAATCGTGTGGGCCAGCGCGATGTTGCCGGCGCTGCCATCGGTGATCGACATCGGCAGCTGCCCCGCGCCAATGCCGTAGCCGAGCAACGGGCAGGGCAAGAGCAGTTGCGGCAGCCAGACCGAGGGCACCACGTCTTGCACCTCGGGGGTGTAGGGAGTGCGCATCGAGAAGCTGACCCACTCAGCATCGGGACAGCTCTCAGCCTCGGCTTTCGCAGACGAAGAAAAGACGCAGCAGAAGAAGACAGCGACGACGAGGGCGCAGCGCATGGGGCCAAGGTAGCAGCCCGAATTCGCGTGATCCTCTTCCTGACCACGTGCTGGTGGGCGCCCGATCCGTGTAGAACGCGGCTGTCATGAAGCAGGCCGTCACTGTCGACGTCGTCGCCGCCGCCGCCGCCGAAGTCACCGGCGCCACCCAGAACGTCAGCGACGTCGTCGAGCTCGCGCCGCGCGGCACGCTGCGCAGCTTCAAGGTCGACGGACGCCAGCCGCTCACCCTGCGCGTCGACGAAGACCCCGCCAGCCGCCGCGTCGACGTCGAAGCCCTCACGCTCGTGGCGCTGCAGACCGCCATCGAGCCCGCGGTCGTGCCGCCGTTGATCACGCGGCATGTGCTGTTCGGCAAAGACGGCATCGAGCGCCGCTTTCTCGCCTACGAGTGGATCGACGGACAGACGCTGTCGCCCGCGTTGTCGCCGGTGCGGGCCAAAGAGTGCGGCGCCGCGTTCGCCCAGCTGCACGGCGCCCGCGTGATGGATCTGCACGGGCGCCTGCCGTCGACGACGACGACGCTGCTCGAGGGCTACCGCAAGGCCGCCGACGAGCTGAAGGCGTGGCTCGCCCACCGCGAGCAAGACGGTCTCGGTCCCGATCTGCTCACGCTGTCGCTCAGCGATCTGCTGCGCGCGCTGCGACCCTTCGTCGTCGCGCAAGACAACCTCTTCAAGGTGACGCGCCGTCGCGTGCTGTGCCACGGCGCCCCCGAGCCCGCCCTCGTCGTCGCCCGCACCGAACGGGGACCGGTCTTGCCCCACCTCTGCATCGTCGGCCTCGACAAAGCCGCCCTCGGCGACGCCGCCTTCGACCTCGCCGCCTTTGCCGTCAGCGCCCACCTCGATGACGACGCCGAAGACGGCTTGCTCGGCGGCTACCTCGACACGCTCACAGCCATCGGCCGCAAAGACCGCAGCTTCGTCGGCCGCTTCTTCGCTTGCCGCACCCTCGAATTGTTGGCCCGCCCCGTCGCGCGGCTCGAACGCATCGCGCGCATCAAGCGCGGCGACAGCCCAGTACTCGGCGAGCCCGTCGTCGCGCTTGAGAGCGAGTCGCAGCTCGTCATCGCTGACATCGCCCGCGCCATGAACGGCCTGCGCGACCTCGCTGGGCGCGCCCGCACCGTCACGCCTGCCGAAGTGCAGGCCATGGGCCGCGTCGTCGCCGTCGAAGAGATGCTGCTCGCGGGGCGCACCTTTCGCTTGTCGTTCACCGGCGAGCCCTACACCGGCAAGACCGAGGTCGGCGCCATGGTCGCGCGGCGCCTCGGCCACAAATTCTTTGGCACCGCGGCGTTGTCGCGGGCGCTCGCGCTCGTCGAGAGAGACGCGCTGGCAACGTCGACGACGCGGCCGACGCCGAAGCAGCTGGTGTCAAAGCTCTTCGAGCACGGCTTCACGATGGAGCCTTCGGTCGAGCCGCCGTTTTACCGGGCGTTTCTCGATGGTGTCGACGTCACGACGAGCGTGCAGCACGAGACCAGCGATCCCGAGCGCTTCGTGCGCGCTGGCGTCTTGCTCGATGATGAGCAGGTGCGGGCGGCGCTTCGCGATGGTCTCGAGAAGCGCTTCGCCGGCGAAGGCCTCGTGCTCGAGGGCCTCTACGCCGAGAAGGTCTTGCCCGGTCGCGTGGTGTCCTTTCACCTCACCGGCGACATCGGCGTTCGTCGCGCGCGCTTGATGGGACACCGCAAAGACGTCGAATCCGAAGACGACGCCGCCACTTTGTTGGGACGCCTCGACGAGGCGTCACCCGAGGCGCCCCCCGACGCCACCCGCATCGACGTCGGCTCGCGCCCTGCCGCTGCCGCCGCGCTCGAGGTGCTCGTGCAGCTCTTGCCACCGGGTCGTCGTCCGGCCGCCGACCTCACCGGGCGCGCGCCGCTGTGACCGCCAGCGCGGGCCTGCTGTGCTGAAAGAGCTCGCCGCCGGCACGCTGGGCGCGGGTTTCACCGTGTCGCCGTCTCTTCAGGTGCGCAGAGACGAGCCCCGTCACGCCGAGCTCTTCGACGCCGACGAGCGCCTCACCTGGATGGTCTTCTTCTTCGCCGGCGTCCACCTCGACGCTGGCGCCTTCAAAGACGCCGCCTGCGACGACGACAACGCCGCCTTTGTCGCCCGCGTCGACGCCTACGCCCGCCAGATGTTCGACACCGTGTTTGCCCAGCTGCACGTCGACGATCCGCCGCAGCCCGAGAAGGCGACGCCGCGCACCGCCGATCCACGTGGCTGGTCGGCCCTCGTCGACGTCGAACGCGTCGACGTGCAGGGCGCGCACGGCGTGCCTGCGCTGCGCACCGTGCACCACATGGCCTACGAGCCGGGTCGCGAGCTCGTCATGGGGCACCTGCTCGTGCCGCTGCGCGACGGGCTGCTCGAGGTCCGCATGCTCGGCGGCGGCAAAGACCCGACCACCGGCGTGCGCGAGAGCGTGCTGATGATCATGCAAGAAAAACTTGTGGACGTCGGCAAAGACCCGTCTGTCGAGTTCAAGTTTCCGTCGCAATCAACGTACGATGATCCTGCCCACGATGCGCAGTTCCCGGGCCACCCGTTGTCGCAGGTGCGCGCCGCTCTGCGCAGCGTGATCACCGACCTTCGCGTCGAAGCTCCGCCGCCGCCCCGCGACCGTGGCGTCGTCGAGCTCTCCCGCATGGGCTGCGCCCTGCGGCCGCCCTGCGGCTTCGTCTTCGCCGCTGTCGACGACAACCGCGCCGTCTTCGAGCGCGTCGCCTTCTGCGGCACCGACGGCGTCGAGTCCTTCGTCGTCGAGCGCCACGGCAAACTGCGCGGACCCTTCGCCGCCGACGCCGCCGGCCGCGCCCGCGGCGTCCACACAGCCGCCGGCGTGAACGACGTCGTCATCGCCCGCGAAGAAGTCGCCGACATCGACGGCCGCGCCCAACTCGGCATCGTCGTCGACGGCAACGGCAACGGCGCCGTCCGCACCGTCTACCGCTACTTCGTCGACGGCGACGTCTTGTGGTCCGTCTCGATCGGCGGCGCAGGTGTCGCCGTCGCTGCTGCTGCGCGCGCTGTCGAGCTCGACGCGGTTGCTCGCTCGTGGCGGCCCGTCGCTCGTGAGAAAATCGGCTGGATCAAGCGCTTGTTTGGTTGATTCTGAAACTCTTGTGTCGGCCGCCCGCAGAGCAACCCTGCTGGTCGCACAAAAAGAAAGGCGACCTCGACGGCCGCCTCTCTTCAATGAACGTGACGCAGAAGCCTCAGACGTCGATGTCGAGGGCCCACTCGGCCAGCGTGCCGGTGTCCTGGCCCGCGAGGTCGACGACCTTGATCTGCCAGTCGCCCTTCACGTCGCCGCCGACGAGCTTCTTCAAGTCATCGACGCTGCGCAGGTCGACGCCGTAGACGCCCACCAGGTCATGCTGACCGCGGCCGCCACGGGCGTGCAGCTTCACCTCGGCGCCAGACGGTGAAACGAGCTTCACGTCGAGATCACCGACATAGGTGTGGCGCAGGTCGAGCTTGACTTTGATGTCTTTCAAAGCGCCCGAGGTCGTCACCTTGATCGTGTCGGTGGCGCCGTTCGGGTCGTTGTCGGGAACCGTCAGGTTCGGCTTCGACGACAGCTGCACCTTGTTCGGGTTCGTCGGGGTTGTCGGGCCGACCGGGCCGGCGGTGCCAGCTTCTTTGGCCTTGATCGCGGCGATGTCGGCCTCCCAATCGGCCTTATTGGCGTACACCAAACGCTTACCCTGATCGACGATCGTGTAGACCTTCTCGTTGTTCTTGGCCTTGAGTCCAAGATAGATCAAATCGTTCAGGTCTTGCAGCGCGCCGAGCGACGCCGCCTTGCCGGCGCCGAGGTCGACGACGCCGCGGTTGAGCATGGCCTCGTTGACGTACCAGTTGCCGCGCTCCGAGATCAGCGGCGCCACGCGCGGCTGGTCCATCCAGTAGAAGTCGACGGCGGCCTTGAGCTCCATGCTGTCGATGACGTTTCCTTCGTCGTCGAGCTGGTGGAGGAAGGTGCCGACCTTGCCGGCGCCGAAGGTGGCGTCGACGTTGACGCCGACGCGCTCCCACTTGCCGTCGGCAGAGCGCCACTCGGTGTTGAACTTCACCGCGTGCACTTCGCCGTTCCACACTTGGTCTTTGGTGTCGCTGTCGGTGGCGATCTTGCCGCCGGTGCGCACGGCGTCTTCGAGCATCTTCAGCTTGTTCTTGACGTCGTCACCGCCCTCCATCTCTCTGGAGAGCTCGACGCCGCGCAGGGTGCCGACGTTGGTGCTTCTGCCTTCGACGGCTTCAAACGTGGTGGCGCCGGCCTTCTGCGTGAACTGCGTGGCGACCTTGCTGACCATCTTGGTGGCGGGGTCGTAATAGAAGCGGTCGAGGGTGCGGCTGTCGACGTCGGCGAGCTGGGAGCCGATCAAGATCTTGGCCCCCGCGGTGGCGTTCAGGTCCAACTCGAACACCGTCTTGCTCTCGACGGGCCAGCCGCGGCTGTCGAACGAGTAGCCGTCAGTGGTGCCTTCGAGCTTGCGGCCGCTGCCGTCGATGACGTGCATGTCGCCCTGATCAATGCGCTTCAGGTCTTTGTTGGCGGTGAAGCTCTCGCTCTTGGCGTCGGCCAGCTTCGACGAGAAGATCTTGTCGGCGTCGATGGTCTTCGTCGAGTCGCCCTTCTCAGAGAGGCCGGTCAGCCGGATGGGCAGGTTCAGGCTGCTGCCGCTCGTCTGCAAGGCCATGACGGTGGGACGGTTGTCGTAGCGCGCGCCGGCGAAGTTCGTGGTGCCGAAGCTGGTGCGCTGTGAGCCGCTGGTGGCCTGGTAGACGTCGTCGAAGTTCAACAGGGCGGCGAGGCCTTCGAGCTGCATCGCCTTCGTGAACTCGGTCGTCATCTTGGTGTCGGTGCGGTACTCGGCGACGCCGCCGGAGCCGCCCATGTCGGCGAGGATGGTCTCCATCAGCGCCTTGATGTCGCAGTGTCCCCACCAGCCGGTGTCGATGCCCTTGCTGTTGAGCATGCCGTTGCCGTCCCAATCGAAGCGGAAGTCTTGGCGCAGCTGCTCGCTGTTGCCCTTGCGGCGGAAGGTGATCTCGTCGCTGGCGACGGGCGTGCCCTTGAGCTTGGCGGCGTCAGCAGCGGGAATCTCGGTGCGCGTGCCTTGCCAAAAGAACTGCGTGCCGTCGCGGTAGGCGACGCGGTTGTTGCCCGGGCCGCTCAGGTTCGCCGAGGCAGGCATCTCGAGCACTTCGTACGAGACGCGGTTGGCGGTCTCGCTGCCCTTGGTCATCGAGATGACGTGGCGGCTGTCTTTGGCGATGGCGACGAGGCCGAGGCTGCCTTCGATGTCGTTTTCTTGGACGGTGCCGTTCGGCACGTATTTGTTGCTGAAGATAAAGTCGATTTGGTTCTGGATGTACTTGCGCTTCGGATCGCCCGTGGGGAGCGCGTCGAGCATCTTTTCGAAGACGTGCACAAAGGCGGCGTCGTGGCCGTACGACCAGTAGGTGCCGGTGTCGACCTTGTCGAAGTCGGCGGTGCGGCCGCGAAAGGCGTCGCGAAAGGCGGCGTTGACGTCGACGCGCGCGATCTTCTGCTCAGCGGCGCTCATGCCCGACGTGCCGATGAGGCGCGTGACTTCACCGAAGAACTGCTCGAGGCGGCGGCCGGTGATGTTGAGGTAGGCGTAGTTGCTCTTGTCTTCGGCGGGCAGCTTCGCGAGCAGGTCCGCCTTGGCCGGCAACAAGAAAGCCTTGTTGTCGCTCTGCAATTGGGTCACCAACAATTTGAAGTCGGCGGCCTTCGTGATCGACGGCAGATTGAGCGCCGACGCCGTAACGATCGTCGCCTTTTGCTCGGGGTCGCCGATGGTGCGGCGCGAGAGGCGCAGGTCGGGCAGGGCTTGTCCGCCGACGACGGTGGCCAGCTGGATGTTGTGGCTCGCCGTCGAGACGATCTTGTCTTCGGGCTTGATCTCTTTGCCCTTCAAGACCAGCGGACCCGTCGGCGTCGTCGGCGTCGTCGGCGTCGTCGGCGTCGTCGTCGCGCCTTCGTTGGCGTTGAACGCGACGCGGCCGACGAGGGCCTCGAGGAAGTTCTTGGCGCCGGCGCTCAGCGTGAAGCCGCCGTTGTCGAGGATCTCGACGAGGTCGGTCTTCTCACGGGCGGAGAGGCCAGCGAGGGCGAGGTCGAACTGCTGCTGGCGGCCCATGCCCGGGCGCTGCAGCTGCGTCAGCGCCGTGGCGGCGCTCAGGCCGGCTTTGTCGGCAACGGCGGCCAACAGCTGCAAGACGTTCTGGTCGTCGATCTTCTTGGTCGACGTCGCGGCGATGGCGGTGGTGAAGTTCTTGATGTTGCTGTCGTTGATGCGCATCGAAGCTCCTCAGAATGACTTGCACGGATTAGCGCGGACGCCCCCGATTCGGCGCGATCCGGGCCAGCCAATTTTTCAATGTAAAATCAAGCTGTTACGAGCGAGAGCAGCACGGGTTTCACCACCGGCGTCCAGCGCGCGTAGCCGGCGACGTTGAGGTGCAGCCCGTCGTACTGAAACAGCCCCGGATCCGGCCGCCCGCCCGCGCCCCGCAGCGGCGCGTCGACGTCGAGGATGGTGACGCCGGCGAGGGCGCGAAAGCGCGCGTTCAGGGCGTCGATCTCGGCGGCGATGTGCTCGCGCTGCGGCGAGCGCTTCACCAGCAACAGGATCACCGGGCACAAGCCCGAGACCGCGGCGGCGAATTCTTCGATGTCTCTGACGACGCTGTCGACGGAGACGCCCGAGGCGAGGTCGTTGTCGCCGGCGTAGACGACGACGGCTGCGGGCTTCTGTCGCGGCAAGACCCGCCGCCAAAACAGGTTGAGGTGCACGGCGTGACCGCCGCCGAAGCCGAAGTTGTGCACCGGCAGCGGCGCCATGTCTTCGCGCAAGGTGCTCCACAGCCGCAGGCTCGAAGAACCGAAGAAGACGACGCTGCCCTCGACGACGGGGGCGGCTTCGAAGGCGCTGATGTTGTCTTCGTAGAGGCCGGCTTTGCGCGTCAGCGCCACCAGCGGGCGCACGCGCATCAGGCGCCACAGCAGCTGCTGGATCACGTCGTCGTCGCGGGGCTGAAGACGAGCGAGAACCACTGCTGTTGCAGCCGCAGCGTCGCCACCGACATCGACGACGACGGCAGCGACGCCGGCAATGACAACAGCGCCTCTTTGGTCGCCGCGTGCGTGACGCGCGGGACGCTGGGCAAGCAGGTGCGGCCGACGACGCGGGCGGCGCCGTTCAAGAAGGCGCTGGCGGCGATGTTGCCGAATTCGGCGAGGGCGGCGAGGGCGCCTTTGCCGATGGCGCCGTCGAGGGTGACGGCGCCGGTGAGGCGCGAGGCGAGCCAGGCGGCGACGGCGTCGTCGACGACGAGGGCGAAGGTGCCTTTGACGCCGCCGCTGGCGTCAAAGGCGATGACGACGACGCGCCCCTCACCCGACGAGGCACCGTGGCTGGCGGCCAACTGACCCACGTCGAGGCTCGTGAAGTTCTCGGCGTGCACGGGCACGCGCAGCAGGCGCGCCAAGGCGGCGGCAGCCTCGTGGGCGCCGGCTTCGACGACGGAGCCTGGCTCAGGCGACGGCAGGTTCACGCGGCACCAATACCACGTTCGCCACCGCGCTCGACGTCGTCGCTCACGAGGCGGGCGGGCTCGAGCAAGAAGGCAGCGCGGCCGTCGGCAAGGATGGCGCCGCCAGCGACGTAGCTGAGCGCCGACAGCGGCGCGCCGAGGGGCTTGGCCACCACTTCTTCTTGTCCGAGAATTCGCTCGACGCGAAACGCAGCGCCGCCGACGAGCACAGCGGTGCCATGGGCGGGCACGACGCCCAGCGGCTGCAAGCCGAGCAGCATCGCCAGATCGAAGAACGGCACGAGCCGCTCGCGCTTGGCCTCGACGATGCGCAGATACGAGACGCCGCGGGCGGTGCTGACGTCGGCGGCGTCGACGGCGAGGGCGCGTTCGACGCGGGCGACGGGGATGACGTAGCCGGGGCCTTCTTTGTCGTCGTCGTCGCAGCCAGCGGCGACGGCGACCCTGCCGACGTCGATGACGAGCACCTGGATGATGGCCACCGTCAGCGGCAGCTCGAGCGTGATGGTCGTGCCCTTGCCGGGCGCGCTGGTGAGCAAGAGCGATCCACCGAGCTTCTCGAGGGTGGCTTTGACGACGTCCATGCCGACGCCGCGTCCGCTGGTCTCGGTGATCTGTTCGGCCGTCGAGAAGCCCGGCAAGCACACGAGCTCGAGCGCCTGCTGATCGCTCATGGCGTCGGCGCGGGCTTTTTCGACGAGGCCTTTGTCGACGGCCTTTTGCTTCACCCGCCGCGGATCCATGCCGCGCCCGTCGTCTTCGAGCACCAGCAGCACCCGATCGCGATCGCGGGTGGCCTTGAGCACCAGCTTCATGGTCGCGCTCTTGCCGGCGGCCACGCGCGCGTCGTTGCCTTCGTGGGCGTGGTCGACGGCGTTTCTCAGCATGTGGATGAGCGGCGCCTGCAGCTCGTCGAGGATCGCCCGATCGAGCTCGATGTCCATGCCGATCATCGCGAAGTCGACGGACTTGTGTTGCTGCCGCGCCAGATCGCGCACCACGCGCGGCAAGCGCTCGGCCATGAACGACAACGGCGTCATGCGCGCAGCGACGACCTGCACATGCAGCGCGCGCGTCAGCCGATCGACCTCGTCGACAAGATCATTGAGCTCGGGCTGGTCGTAGCGCGCCGCCAACACGCGCAAGCGCGAGCGCGCCAGCAACACCTCGCCCACCGAATCGATCAGATCATCGAGCAGGGCCGTGCGGACCCTGACGGTGCGGTCGTCGTCGACGCTGGCGGCTTTTTTGTCTTCTTTGGCGGCTTCGGGTGCGGCCGCGTCTTCGCCTTCGACGACGACGACGACGTCTTTGACGCCTTGTCCGCCTTTGGCAGCGTCGACGACGGCTTTGACGTCGGTGCCGGCCTGAAAGCGCACGGTGAGCACGCGATGCGCGGTGAACTCGGGCAGCTCTTTCTGCCGCAGCTGCTCTGGTGACGGCTGCGTCTCGAGCCACCCCGTCACCGACGACAGCGCGCGGTGCACCACGAAGGCCCGCACCAGCGGCAGCGTCGCATCGGGTGCGATCTGGATGCGCAGCGTGATGGCGCCCTTGAGCTCGGCCAGCGTCGCCAGCGTCGTCGTCGTCGTCGCCAGCGGAGCCGCAGGCGGCACCGGCGCAGCAGCAGCAGCAGTCGGAGCGGGAGTCGGCTTCAGCTTCTCGACAAAGGCGGCGACCTTGACGGCGAGGTCTTTGGCGTCGGGGTCGTCGGCGCCAGCGGCGACGGCGTCGACGCATTCTTCGAGGACGTCGCAGCCTTCGAGCAACAAGTCGTAGGCCTCGGCGGGCAGGGGCAATCCCTGGCGTCCGAGGTCGGCGAGGTCTTCGAGGCGGTGGGCGAGCACGGCGAAGCGCGCGAACCCCATGGCCGCGCCCATGCCCTTGAGCGAGTGCGCATGCCGAAAGACGGCGTCGAAGCGGGGCCGCAACGCAGCGACGTCGACGACGCCAGCGGGGTACGAGGCTTTGCCGGCTCGCTCGAGCTCGACCAATTCATTGGCGATTTGCGAGAGGCCTTCGCGCGCTTCGTCAATGAAGAGCCGTCGGTATTTGTCGCGGTCGATCGCCACCCGTCACTCCCGTCGTCACGCCCGTCACTCGCGACGGCCACTTTCGATGGGACGGGACGTCTTCAGCGACCCTTGGAGGCGAGGACCTTGTTGACGACGGCGAGGACGTCTTCGGCCTTGAAGGGCTTGACGATGAAGTCGGCGGCGCCGGCCTCGATCGCTTCCATCACGAGGCTCTCTTGGCCGAGGGCCGAGCACATGACGATGCAGGCCTTGTCGTCGAACGCGAGGATCTCTTTCGTCGCTTCGATGCCGCTCTTGAACGGCATCACGATGTCCATCGTGACGAGGTCAGGGCGCAGCTCTTTGAATTTGTCGACGGCCTCGACGCCGTGCACGGCCTCGCCGACGATCTCGAACTCTCCTCCAGAGAAGATGTCCTTGATCATGTCCCGCATGAACACTGCGTCGTCGACGATCAGGACTCTCTTGGCCACCGGGTACCTCTGCTCAAAACCTGATCTGGGTTCTACACCGACTCTCGCGCCGCCGCGCAAATCTGGCCGCAGTGCCCAAAGAAAGAGCGGCCCCGAAGAGCCGCCCTTCTCTTGTCACCTGGCCTGTTCGCTTCAGCCGCCTGAGGCAGCGAAGACGAAGGGATACGTGACGTTCACAACACCACCACCCTTGGGCGTGGGGAACTTCAAGCGCTGGATGATGCGGGTGACGCACTGCTCGATGGGCTGCGCGGCGCCGCCAGCGAAGGTGTTCTGCGAGGCCGACGCCGTCGTCACGTCGCCCGAGCCGCTGATGAGCCAGAACATCACGAGCTTGCCCTCGAGGTTCGGGTCTTTGTTCAGCTCTTTCTCGTAGCAATACTTGATCTGGCTCATGACACGCGAAATCACACGCTGGATTTCTTCACGGCTCAGACCACCTTCATAGATGATTTTGCCGGGGATGATCTTGGTGGTGCCTTTGCCGCGGCCGCCGAGGTCGATGTTGCCGTTGCCGCCAGAGCCGCGGCCAGTGCCGCTGCCGAGGCCGCCGATGCCGAGGCCGTTGCCGCCGCCGCCAGCGCCGGTGCCGCGTGAGCCGAGGCCGCCCGCGCCGCCTGCGTCGCCCATGCTGGCGCCTTTGAGGCCGCCGAGGGCGTTGTTGACGCCGCTGCCGAGGCCGCCGGGGCCGAAGACGTTCGAGACGGCGCCTTCAGGTCCTTTGAGGCCGAGGGCGGCGAGGGCGTCCATGGCGATCTTGCGGTCTTCTTCGCGCTTGTCTTTGTCGACGGTGGGGGCGCCCTTCTTCGACGCCATCTTGTCTTCTTTCGGCTTGTCTTTTTTGCCGAAGACGCCCGCGTCGTCTTTCGCCTTCGCGGCCTTCTTGCCCGAGAGGTCTTCTTTCTTCTCTTTCTTCTTCTCTTGCGCCGAGAGGATGAGCTTCGTGAACTCAGCCTGGTTCTTGAAGAGATCGTCGTCGTCGAGGCCGGGCAAGATCGGCGTGATCAAGAAGGCGACGATGAGGCCCATCTGCAGGATGAGCGCGACCGCGAGGATCTTTGTGTAGAAAACATCGAGCAGCTCGCTGAGACCCATCAGGGCCAGCGGCGACTTCTTCGAGTACTGCACGACGAATTCGATGGGGCCGACGACGACGCGGACCTTCTGGCCCTGCTCGAGGTTGACGGTGCCGCCGCCGCCTGAGTTTGCGGGTTTGTCGTCGACGAAGACCTCCATGCCCGAGGCGGCGTTGACGACGGCGCCGGCGCTGCCGGTGGTGACGAGCGCGTGCATGCGCGACGGGATCGACGGGTGCGAGACGCGGAAGCTGGCCGTCGGGCTGTCGCCGATGGTGACGGGCTTCTGCACCGTGCCGCGGACGACGCCGATGACGGTGCCGCCCCAGATGGCGGTGACGTCGACGCTGTTCTTGTCGGTGGCCTTGAACTCTTTCGAGAGCACCGGGGCCAGCGTTCCCGCTTTGCCCTCAGAGGTCTCGATGGTGCGCTTGGCGCGGTGGTCGGCGGTCTTGCCAAGCTTGAAGCCCGACACCGAGGCCTCACGGTGGACGCGGCGCGGCTCCATCGACGTCGCGGTCTTCGCTGGCGCGCCGTTGGCAGCACCGGTGCCAGTGGCGCCGCGGGTGCGCACGACTTCGGTCGGATCGTTCTTGGCGGGCGTCCGCGCTTCCGGCTTCTTCTCTTCGGTCTTCTCGGGCTTCTTCTCTTCCACCTTCGTCTCCTTCTTCGGCGGCTCTTCTTTCTTCGCCTTCGGCTCTTCTTTCTTCGCTTCTTTCTTCGGCTCTTCCTTCTTCGCTTCTTTGATCGGGTCCGTCGCCTCGGGGCGGACCTCGCGGAGCGGGATGGTGGCCTCGTCGTTCGGCGTACCGTGGCCGACGGCGATGGCGCGGCGAATCGGCACGGTGGGGGCGAGCAGGTCGCCGCCGAAGTGAACGGTGATCTTGGCTTTGCCGACGGTGACGATGTCGCCGTCGTCGAGGGCGGTCTCGCCCTTGAGCTCTTTGCCGTTGAGCTCGGTGCCTTCGTCAGAGCCGAGGTCGAGGACGTAGACCTTGCCGTCGCGGGGCTTGAGCATGCAGTGCAACGACGAGACGTCGTCGCCCTCGAGCTTCACGTGCGACGAGGCGCCAGAGCCAACCATGATCGGGTCGTTGGTGTTGAACTCGAGGACGCGGGTCGGGCCGTCTTTGAGCGAGATGGTCAGGCTGATCGAGGGCTTGGTGTCGGCCATGGTGTCCCCAAAAATCTTGTCGGGTCTGGTCGGAAGGTCGTCGAGAAGCGCCGTCTCGGGAGCGGCACGGGTTTCAGTTCATCCGGTCACTTCGTCAATGCCGATCTTCGAGAACGCACGAGATTCACGAGGGTTCTCAATGCGTTGCGTCAGGTCGGCGATGTTCACACAGGTGGGACAACCGACGGCGTCGCCGGGTTCCACAACCCCCACACGAGGACGGATCGGGGGCCCGCGGCATACGACAAACGTCCGATGCGACCCCGGCGCTCCCGGCAACGCTGACGACGGTGTATCCAGCCTGCATGAGCCCTCCGCCCGACCTGCATGACCAGATGGTCCCCGCTGAACGCTCGATGTTCGGCACGCGCTTGCCGCGTCCGACCGGCGTCGGTCGTCACCTCGTCGTCGTCCTCGTCGTCTCGGCCATCGCGCTGGCCATCGCCATCTACTTCGCCGAGAGCGTCGGCCCCGTCTCGCCGCCGGTGGGCTGAGCGATGGTTCTCGCTCCTGAGCAGCTCGACGCTGACGCCGCGCACGAGGCCCTGCAGGCCCTCGGTCTCGCCGCTGACGCGCGCCTCTTGTCGCCCGACGGGCTCGTCTTGAGCCTCATCCCGCGCGAAGACGGGTTGCAGCCCAAAGAGATCCCCGTCGAGCAGATCCTCAGCAAGATCACGATGATGCGCGACAAGCTGCGGGTGCTCGAGCAGCGCATCAACGCCGCCGAGACCATCAACGACGTCGAGCGCGCATCGCTGCAGGGCAAGATCACCGCCGTCTACGCCGCTTTTGCTGGCCTCATCGCCTTCTTCTCCAAAGAGTCGCTGCCGGTGGTCGAGCTGTTGACGCCGCCAGCCACGACGCCTGCGACGGGGCCTGCGACGACGACGGCTGCCACGCCTGCGACGACGACGCCTGCGACGGCTGCGTCGACGATCACGAGGTCGGCGACGACGTCCGCGACGACGATCAAGCGCGCATGAGGGGCCTTCTTCTGCCGCTGCTGCTCGCGCTCGCCGGCTGCGGAACGCTGGGCACCAGCCGCGACGAGCTGCAGCAAGCGCAGCTGATGCACCACATCGACCTGCGCTGGGGACGCCTCGAGAACGCCGCGCAGCGCGTGTCGCCCGAGCTGCGCGGCGCGTTTTTGACGTCGTGGGCCCAGCGCGCCGGCGCCATCGAGCTGCAAGACATCGAGGTCTCGGCGCTGGTGCTGAACGACGCCGGCGACGCCGCCGATGTGCTCGTCACCGTCACGTACATCGAGCGCGACACCATGTCGGTGAAGAGCGCGCTGCTGCCCGAGAAGTGGACGCGCGTCGACGGCATCTGGTTGTGCTCGAAGCCGGCCGAGCCGCCGCCGCCAGAGACCTAGCGCCGAGCCGCCGCTCAGAACCAGCGCAGACCAGCTCAGAACCAGCGGGCGCCGCGGGCGAAGAAGAACAAGGCGACGCGGGCGTCGAAGCGCGTGCCGTGGTGCACCTGGCGCAACACCGTGCGCTCGTCGACGAGCAGCTGCCAGCGGGCGCGCCAGGCGGGGTCGTCGCCGACCGTCCACACCTCGAGGGGCAGCAGGCGCCGTCGTTGCTGCCCCTGCAACGTCGCCAACAGCGCCTCGTACGACGTGTCGCCTCTGACGTCGGCGCCGTGGCCGAGGACGACGAGGTCGGCACCGGCGAAGTCGGCGGCGCGCAGCTCAGAGGCGCGCACGAGCAGCGTGTCGGTGATCGGCTGCAGCGCCGCGAACAAGCTGTGGCACCAGGCCGAGGCGCCGACGATGACGACGCGGCGCCCGCGCAGCGGCAAGAGGCGGCCGGCGACGACGTCGAGCAGGGGCAGGTGCGCCGACAAGAAGTGGTCAGGAAACGCGTGGTGCAGCGCGTGGTAGCGGTCGTCGACGAGCAGCCGTGAGCGCGGCGGCGACAACGGCCGTGTTGACGTGTGAAACGCGTCGCGGCCGCGGCGGGCGACGACGACGGCGCAGTCGACGACGCAGATGACGACGAGGGCGCCTTTGACGGCGAATTCGGCGTCGAAGACGGCGCCCACGACGCAGGTGACGGCGCTGCGCATCAACAGCTCGGGCAGCTGGTGACACAGCAGGTTTCGCCCGAGCCCCTCGTCGTGAAACGACAACGAGCGATCGAGAAAGTCGTGGTGCGTCTGGTGCAGCGAGGCGATGAAACGCAGCGCGCGGTGCTGCTGGTGCGACGCCACATGCAAGAGCGCGTGGACGACGTCGCAGACGACGCTGGCGACGACGGCCACGACGCAGAATTGCAGCAGGGGGCTCACCGCCGACATGACGTCGGATCTAGTCCGCCGCGAGCCGCCTTGCGAGGGCCCGCGCCTCGACCAGGTTGTCTTCGATGCTGCAGTACGTCCACCCGCCGTAGCGGCCGATCGAGAAGACGCCGTTGTCGTCGAGCACGCCGCGGGCGCGGGCGGTCTCTGTCAGCGAGGCCGCCGTGATGTGCACATAGGCAGGGTCCATCAAAACGGCGTGCCACGAGACGAGCTTTTGCGATGTGATGACGCCGGCAGCCTCGAGGCCAACCAACACAGCAGCGCGGGCGGCATCGACGTCGACGGTGTCGTTGGGCTTGAGACCAATCTCGACATAAAGAGACATGCGGTTGTCGCTGAAAATATTGTCGTAGAAACCGACGCGGTAGAACGGCAGCTTCGGGTCGGCGTAGTAGATCCAGTGGGCGTCGCTGCGTCCCTTGCTGTCGAAGCCGAGGTTGAAGACGAGCACGCGGTTGCCGGTGAACGCGCTCTTGTCGTGCGCCACCGACGACGCCGCCAACGTCGACGGCAGCGGCGCCGACGTGATCAGGCGGTCGAAGCGGATCGTGTGCGCCGACGTCGTCGCCGTCTTCGTCGGCAGATCGATGGCGGTGATGGTCTCGTTGAGCCGCAGCTCGCCGGGCACGAGGTCGCGCAGCAGGGCGTTGACGTATTCGACGGCGCCACCGCGGGGGTACGTGAAGGTCGCGTTGTAGTCGGCGGCGGCCGCGGTGGCGTCGGCGTCGAGGCTGGCCATGACGTCTTTGAAGCTCGTCGTCGGAAAGAAGCGACCCATGGCGTCTGGGTCGAGGCGGTCGAGGTCGGTGGCGTAGAGCTTCTCGTTGTAGGGAACGAGGAAGCGCTCACAGATGGCCGTGCCGAGGCGCTGCTGCAGCATCTGCTTGAACGAGCCCGACGACGACTGCTGCTCCTGGTCGGCTTTGTAGAGGTCGCTCAAACAGCGGGCGAAGTCGGCGAAGGGCAGCTGGGCGATGTTGCGCTGGTAAGGAAACGCGACTTCGGCGCCGGTGACGTCGACGACGCGGGCCTTTTTCTGGATCGTGCGCACGCTGCCTGCGGGCAAACGCGAGACCAGGCGCTCTTCGATGTCTTTGTGGCGAAAGTGAAAGAAGTGGCCGGAGTAGTCCCAGACGAAGCCGTCTTGGTTGACGGTGCGGCACCAACCGCCCGGCTCAGACGCCTTTTCGACGACGACGACGCTGCCCTTCTTGCCGAGCTTCGCGCGCTCGTCTTTCCAAAACGACGCGAAGCCGAGGCCTGAGACGCCGGCGCCGACGATGAGGGTCTCGACGTCGATGTGGGGGAGGGGCCTCGACATTGCGCGCACCGTACAGCACTGATCGGATCATGCAGAAGAAGCCCCCGCCGCGCCGTCGCGACTCCGGACCTTCGGGCCGCGCTGGCTATGGATCCTCGCCGACGGCGGGGGGTCGTCGTGGCAAGCCGACGACGGGCAACGCGCCGCCGCCGATGGACAAGCCCGGCATCAAAAACCCGTACCTGCGCTTTCGGCCGCTGAAGAAGCCGCCGGTGGCGCTGCACCCGACGACGCTGTGGGACTACCCGTCGCAGCACTACGGCAAGGGCGAACAGGGCAGCGCGAGCTACCGGGGCGCCACGCCGAGCCACGTGATCTGGAGCGTGATCCAACAGCACACGCAGCCGGGCGACCTGGTGGTCGATCCCTTTTGCGGCTCGGGCACCACCCTCGACGTCTGCAAGGACACCGGACGCAAGGGCAAAGGGTACGACGTCGCGCCCTTTCGCCCCGACATCGAGCGCGCCGACGCCCGCAAGCTGCCCCT
>JANNAY010001371.1:0-6999 GCA_031384945.1 Deltaproteobacteria bacterium | reverse complement strand
AGACCCTGGCCGTGGCGTCGAGCAGCAACGTCTACGTTGCGTTCGTCGCCGCGCAGCAGCCCGGCGACCACCTGCTCGACGCATACGAAATCGATACCAGCGACATCAACGCCGTCGTCGACCTCATCGTCGACGACGCGACGCCGCCGGCCTACGCGCTGCGCATCGACCTGACGACGACGGCCAGCTTCGACACCGTCTTGAGCGTCTTCGACGACGGCACCTGCGCGCCCATCGCCAGCAACGACGACCTCGCTGGCGACCTGCAGCACTCGCGCGTGCAGCTCAACGCCGCGCAGACGGTGCGGCCGAACAAGTCCGTCGTCGTCACCGGCCGCAACGCCGACGCGCGCAGCGACACTCACCCCTACACGCTGGCCGTCATGCCGCGGCTGTGCGGCGAAGACGTCGACAGCGTGCAGACCTTCAACCGCTGCGGGCGCTCGTTGGCGACGACGACGAACACCTGCGAGGCCAACAACCCCTGCGAGCGCGATGCGGCTGGCGCGCTGACCGGCCGCATCTGCTGCATCTCGACCACCAACGCCGCCAACGCAGCGGGCAACGCCTGCGGCCGGCGCACCGGCGAGGCGATCTTCACCTTCGCCGGCGCTGGCTGCGGCCCGTAACCGCCCCGCAACCACGTCGACAACCGCCCTTCACCGCGCCAAGCCACGGGCAGGAGACGACGCCCATGTCCCGTTGGTTGGTGAAGACCGAGCCTGAGACCTATTCGTTCGCGCAGCTGGTGAAAGACCAGCTCACGAGCTGGGACCACGTGCGCAACTACACGGCGCGCATGCACCTGATGGCCATGAAGGTCGGTGACGAGGCGCTCGTCTACCACTCCGTCGGTCCCAAATCGATCGTGGGTGTGTGCCAGATTGTGCGCGAATTTTATCCAGACGCTTCGGCGATCGCCGAGGGCGAGCCCGCCGATCGCTGGGTCACCGTCGACGTTGCTCCGGTGCGCGCGCTGAGAAACGAGGTGACGCTGGGGCAGCTGCGCGACTCGAAGATCTTGAGTCAAATGTTGCTGGTGAAACAGTCGCGCCTGAGCGTTTCACCGGTCACCGATGCCGAGTGGGAGGGCGTGCTCGCGCTCGCTGAGTCGCCGCCCCCCTCAACGCCCAGGCCGCAGCCGGTGAAGAAGAAGACGACCGCGACGACGACAAAGAAGGCGACGGCCACGAAGAAGACGAACAAGACGAAGAAGACGGCGACGACGACGAAGAAGGCGACGACGACGAAGAAGGCGACGAAGACGAAGAAGGCGACGAAGACATGAAGAACGTCCCCGCCGAAGTGAACCTCGACCTCTCGCGCAAAGACCGCATCGGCCTGCCCGAGCACATCTTTTGCGCGTCAAAGTCGATCGACCAACTGCACACTATTCTAGCGCAGGCACATGAGAAGCGACTGTCTTTGCTCTTGACGCGCCTCGAAGAGCCGGTCGCCGCGCGCCTGTCGACCACGTACGCACTGGAATACGATGCGATCTCACGGACCGCGGCGTTTCAACGCACACTGGCGACAGCAAAGACGGGACGCGTCGCCGTCGTGTGCGCCGGCTCGTCCGACGTGCCGGTCGCGCGCGAGTGCATGAAGACGCTGGCGTTTCACCACGAAGAAGCGCTCGAGGTCGTCGACGTCGGCGTCGCCGGCCTGCACCGCTTGCTGGCTCGCGTCGACGAGCTGAAGTCCCGCAGGGTCGTCATCGTCGTCGCCGGCATGGACGCAGCGCTCGTCTCGGTCATGGGCGGCCTCGTGCCCGGCCTCGTCATCGCCGTGCCCACCAGCGTCGGCTACGGCGTCGCCCACCACGGCGAGACGGCGCTGCAGTCGTCGTTGGCGTCGTGCGCCAGCGGCGTCGTCGTCGTCAACATCGACAACGGCTACGGCGCCGCCTGCGCCGCCCTGCGCGCCCTGCGCTGAGCCTCAAGATCAGCCGGCGCCGGCCGATGAGGGGGTCGCATGGATCGCATCGCCGCCCTCGCCGGACACCACCGCCGCCGTCTCGCGCGCCTCACCGGCCGCGTGCTGGACGACGCCACCGACGCGGCCCTGCAAGACATCGTCAACGACGCCGCGGCGCTCTCGGGACGTCCGACGGCCCTGCTGTCGCTCGCGCTCGACCGCACGCTGAAGTTCTGCGCCAGCGTCGGGCTGCCCGAAGACCTCGCCATCGCCGGCGGCTGCGACCTCAGCGTCTCGTTCTGCCAATTCGTCGTGCGTGACGAGATGCCCGTCGCCCTCGACGACGCCGCCCAGTGCGCCGACATCCCGCAGCACATGGTGCTGACCCGCGGCTTCTCTTCGTACCTCGGCGTGCCCGTGCGCATCGGCAGCGAGGTCGTCGGCTCGCTCTGCGTCGCTGGCGGCGCGCCGCAAGGCATCGACACTCCGCTGCTCGACGGCATGACGCTGCTGGCCGAGCGCGCCTCGCAGCGGCTGACGGCGCTGGCGCAGACGGCGCTGACGTTGACGACGCCGCTGTTGGCCAAGGCGTCGGCGCCGGCCTTTGGTGAGCTGAAGAACGCGCTGACACCGATCACGAGCGCTGGCAGCGCGCTGCGCGTGCTCGCCGCCGACGCTGCACCCCTCGCCCGCGTCGTCAAAGCTGGCCCGCGCGCGTTCTCTGCCTTCGACGACTTGCGCGACGCCGCCCTGGCCTTCGACGAATTCGCCGCCCTCGCCAACGACCTCGACGCCGCCAGCGTCCGCGTCAAAGAAAACGTCGACGTGCTCGACGCCGTGCTCGCCGACGACGACGGCGCCGGCAGCGTCAACGACGTCATCGCCGCGGCGCTCAAGCTCGCCCACCACGCCACCAAGATCGAAGGCGGCGTCTGCGTCGGCGCGGTCTGCGACGTCGTCGTCGACCACGCCCGCGTCGCCGCCGGCCTCGTCGCCGTCGCCGTCAAAGAGGTCACCACCCACAACAAATCCGCCGTCGACGTCAGAGCCGTCAACATCGACGAAGACGTCCTCGTCGGCGTCGCCGGCAACGTCAGCGACGTCGATGGAGAAGTCGTCGCCCGCCTGCTCACGCAGCTGCGCCCCGACGCCGACGTCTCGAGCGGCGGCGGCGTCGTCGTGATCGGACTGCGAAAGACCCGCTGCGCCGACGTCGAAGTCGGCGCCGGATTCACTGCGCTTCGCTGACGTCTTCGCTCAAGAGCGCGTCGTACTTCGCCGGATCGTCAGAGACCGCCCACAGCACGCCGCCGGCGACAAACAGCGGCACCGCGGCGCCGGTGACGACGTAAGAGAGCAAGCGCAGCTGGCTGACTTCGTTGTACTTGGGCGTTGGCAGCAAGAGCGCACCGCCGTTGTCTTTGGCGTACTGCGCGACGTACCCGGTCTGCGGGTTGTTCACCTTGTCGTACTGGTACCACCACACCGCACCCCCGGTGGCGAGGGCGCCGACGCCGACGCCCGCGCTGGCGATCGAGACGACGCGCAAGATCGTGTTGTTGCGCTTGTGCAGCTCAGACATCTCTTTCGACGGAATCAGCAGCACGTCGACGGCAACGGTCTGCGTCGGCTGCACCGTGACGTCGACGCTGCCCTTCATGAAGCCATCTTTGACGGCCTCGATGCGGTGCGGACCGGACGGCACGTTGTCTTTGCGAAATGGCGTTGTGCCGACGGCAGCGCCGTCGACGAGCACGGTGGCGCCAGTTTCGTTGCCGAGCACCACGAGCGTGCCGCCGCGCTTGGCCAGCACCGGGCGAAACAAGCGACCGAGGGCGACGCGAAGCTCAGACACGAGCCCCGACGGGGTCTTCACCGTCGCGACCTCGCGGCCGATGGGCAGCCCAGCGGCGACGTCGTTCAAGACGAGGCCGACGACGATGTCATTGCCGCCCCCAGAAGTCGGAACAGTGCCGACGCTGCCGGTCACCAACATCTCGGCGCCCAGCGCCTGCTGAAACGACGTCAAGCACTTCGCCTCGTCCTGGCAGGCGAGGATGAGCTTCATCTGCTCGAAGTCCATCATGCGGCGCACGTCTTCTTCGGTGGTCACCTGCAGCACGCCGAGATCGAAGAGCTCTGACCCCACCACCGACGACACCGCCGACGCCAGCGACGGCTCGACACCGTCGGCGCGCAGGTCGAGCACGACGACGGCGACCTTGTGGTTCGGGTCTTCTTGCCGGGCGAGCGCTGCGGCGGCGCCCTTCTCGAGCGCCACAGGATCTTCAGCGACGATGGTCTTCGCCGGCGCGCTCGTCGACGTCGGCGTCGCTGCCGTCGTCTCCGCCGTCGCAGGCTCTTGCGCAAGGACGGCGAAGGCGAAGAGGAGAGAGGCGCTCATGGTTTCTCCGAAGTGGCGGGCAAGAGAGTGACTGTCGAAGGACCGATGGCCGACACGCGAGCGTCACCGAAGCGCGACTTCAAAGCGAGACCAAGCGCCACGCCGTCTCCAGCGCGCACTACCACGTCGACGGTGGCGGCCTGCTCGTCGAGGTTCTTCAACGTCGCCGTCGCGATGATGCCCTTCTCGGCCTGCAGCTGGGCGATGACGTCAGCGGCGATGGTCGCGCCGGGCTTTGACGCACCGGCGACAGGAACCGTGATGGTGACGCGCGAGCCCTTCTCAAAACGCTTCTTCAGCGCCGCTTCGATGGCAGGTTTCACGGCCTTGCAGGCGAGCTGCGCCGACAACTCGGTGGCCTCTTCGATCGACACCGCGCTCGACTGCGGTGACGTCGTCACGCTGCCGATGATGTCGCCGGTGTCGACCTTGACGATCTCGAAGGTGAGCCCGGTGCGCACCGCGGTGCGCGTGCCGAATTTTCCGACCACGCTGCTCTTGGCGGTGCCGAAGACGAGGACGTCGACGTTGGCTTTGTCGAGGCCGGCGGCGACGGCGGCGCCGGATTTGCCTGCGACGTCTTTGCCGGCAGCGATGCCCACGACATCGCCACGCTTCACCGGCACATCGGCGTCGACCAGCATCTGCTGCACGCAGGTCTGCACCGGCGTCGTGCCCGTCGAGGCACCGCTGCCATCGATCTCGTTGATCAACAGCACCGTGCGCAGCTCAGAGAGCCCGTGGTCACCATTGTCATGCGTGGGCAGCAGCGCCCGTGTCGCCAGCTCTTTCGCCGCGGCGTCGACGTTGGTCTTCTTGGCATCGAAGCTCAGCGAGAAGCGATCGATGACGCGCGCTTCTTTGGCGTCGAAGAGCGTGACCGCGAGGTGCTTTTGTCCCCCGAAGCTGCCGTAGACGGCGGCGACGACCTGGTCGGCGGCCAACACATTGCCGAGCTCTTGGGCGCAGCGCGGGTCGCTGCAACCGAGCAACTCGTTCTGCGCCTTGCTGTCGATGAGCGCGCGCGCCTCGGCGACCGACAACACAGCACCCGTCGACAAGGTCGCGAACGCTTTCGTCAGCGCCGGCGTCAAGAGCGCGGCTTCGGCGGCATCGCTGGCCGCGGCGCCTTTGACGTCGAGGACCACGATCTTCGGCGCTGGCGCAGGAGGAGTGGCCAGCGCGAGGCACTGCGCAAGAGAGAGGGCGAGAGCGAGCATCAGAACTCCACCTGCGAGAGGGTCTTGTTTTTCTGGTCGATCGACCAGAGCACGCCGTCGTCGTCGAAGGCGATCGAGTAGAGGCGACCGGGCACGGCGACGTCGGTGACGGTGCTGCCCGGTCCGATGATCTTCAGCGTGTAGGTGTCGGGGTTGCCGACGCTGGTCGCGAACAGCGCGAACACGCGACCGTCGATCGGGTGCACGGCGAGCGAGACCACCGCGTTGCTGCTGTTGGCGGCCTCGGCGAAGACCGAGGCGCCTCTGACACCGTCGTCGAAGGCGAAGACGCTGACGCGGTTGCTGGGCGCGATCGGGCAGCTGCTGGGGCTGCCCACGCGGGTCGCGTACAGCACGCGGCCGTTGATGGGGTCGAAGGCGACGGTCGACTGCGGCGCGCTCTCTTGCCCCAGCTGTGTGCCGGCGCAGCTGCCCGACGGCACGGGCGTCGAGATGAAGCCGCCAACGTCGACGAAGCGCAGGCCGCGGTTGTCGACGATGTAGAAGCTGCCGTCGTCGAGGCCGAGCACCTGGCGGGGCGCGTTGACGATGGCACCGCTCGCTTGTGAGCCGTCGGCGCCGCCAGCGCTGGTCGAGCCGGTGCCGGCCGCGTTGACGACGACGCCGTCGCTCTTTCTGATGCGCCGCACGCGGTTCTGCATCGGATCGGCGATCAAGATGTCGCCGTTGCCCACGACGGTGATGTCGCCGGCGCGGCCGATGAGGGCGGCGGTGGCAGGTCCGCCGTCGCCGGTGTCGCCGAAGGTGCCGTTGCCGATCAGCGGAATCGCCGCGCCGACCGCGTCGAGCCGCCACCCCATCGCGATCGACGGCGTGGTGAACAGCACCTCGCCGTCGCGAAAGGCGATGCCCGGCTCGAGGACGTCGCCAGTGCCAAGGCGTGAGCCGATGTCGAGCCGCGTCGCCGGCACAGGCACCGCCGTCGTGGTCGTCGGCGCGCTGGTGACGACGACGCTGGTCGCCGGTGGCGCGTCGACGACGGTGACGTCAAAGGTGGCGCGGGGCGCCCGCACGCGCGACAGCGGCGACACGGGCTCGGCGGTGTAGCGCTGCAAGCCGAGCGCGCGTCCGGCCAGCGGCACCACCGCCGCCGGATTCGCCGGGTTCGTCGTCGTCACCGTCGTCACCTGCGCCGACAGCCCGCCGTTTTCACCGCGCACGGTGATGGGCCACTCGCCCGACGTCGCGGTCGTCGTCAGCTGCACGCGCACCGGCTGCGGCGTCGCCGAAAAGATGCGCGCGGTCTGGTGGTCGCCATCGACGACGCTGAAGGTCGTCGGCGTCTGCGGCGTCGGCTGGGCCGCCTTTCTGATCATGCGGATGGCGTCGCTGTTGCCGTCGAGGATGAAGAGGTCGCCAGAGGCGTTGAAGGCCATGAACACGTTGTTGCCGACCTGCGCTGCCGACGCCGGTCCGCCGTCGCCGCCGGTGCCGGCG
>JANNAY010001355.1:0-2734 GCA_031384945.1 Deltaproteobacteria bacterium | reverse complement strand
CTTCGGGCAGGCCCTCGACCGTGATGATCGCCGACGGCATGCCCCGCGCGACGTGCAGCACATCGACGCCGTTGGTGAGCGTGACCTGGCGCGGCGACGGGTCGCCAACGCCGCCGATGGTGCCGCTGACGATGCCGGCGTCGACGACAGCGACGGCGTCTCTGAGGGCTTTGCCGTTGTCGTGGGCGGCGTCGAGCACGCCCTTTCTGTGAAGCTCGGCGAGCACGGCGAGAAAAAAGGCCTCGGCCTCGCTCTTGCCCGAGACACACCGCCGCAAGAAGTCAGGCAGATCGGCGACGAGCTGGTCGCGCAAAGCGGCCGCGACGTCGGCGCTCTGCGGGCCACCGACGACGGCGGCGGCGTAGTTGCGGGCCCGAAACGGTCCGAGGTTTTGTGTGGGGTCGCCGCCGGTGGGCCGCAGCTCGCGCGACGTTCCGACCTGGACGACGGCGGCACGGCCCTTCGGCGCACCCACCAACACCGACAAGCGCATGGCCTCGACCACATCTGACGACACAGGCCCCGATGCGTTCAGCTTGCTGCGCGACAGCAGCGCGTTGCCGTCGACGAGCGTGGCGGTGCCGACGGCGTCAGCGTCGGCGGGCAAGGTGATCAGCGCTTCGAGCAGCCGCAGAGCGACTGGACCCCGAAGAGGATCGTTCTGCAGCAGTCCCAACGCACGAAGGCCCACCGCGGCGTCCATGTCAGCCCTCCGACCTTGTGTTCAACGTAACAGGCAACCCGACGCCGTGCAGTTCTTGTGGCGACGATCTCACCGGTAAGAACGCACATCTGCCGGGAAAGCTTCGTCGCTGCCCTCGAGCGGCTGGATCGCGTTGGCCCACAGCTCGCGGCGTTGCACCACGGCCTCTTGCCACAACAAGTCAGCCACGCGGTTCACCAGCATCGGCAGGCCCGAGCGCGTGGTGGCCGAGACCCGCAGCGCGCCGCGCGTCTTGGCTTCGACGTCGTCATCGGCGACGTCAGCGCCGTCGGCCTTGTTGAAGACCAGCAGCCGCGGCGTGCTCAACAGGTCGAGCCCGGCGAGCACGCTCATCACGGCGTCGACGTGCTTGTTGCGCAAGGGATCTTGCCCGTCGACGACGTGGATCAGCAGGTCAGCCTCGTGCAGCTCTTCAAGTGTCGCGCGAAACGCGTTCACCAGCGGGTCGGGCAGATCGCGAATGAAACCGACAGTGTCGGTGAGCACGACCTCGCGCTCTTCAGGAAAGCGCAAGCGCCGCGATGTGGTGTCAAGGGTCGCGAACAGCTCGTCGGCGGCGTAGACGTCAGCGCCCGTGAGCGCATTGAGCAGCGTCGACTTGCCGGCATTTGTGTATCCGACGAGCGCGATGATGGGCACGCGGCGCTCGTCGCGACGACGACGGCGCACCTCGCGGTCGCGGGTGAAAGACTCTAGTTCGCGCTCGAGTCGGGTGATTTTTTCTTTCGCGCGACGCCGATCGATCTCGAGCTTGGTTTCGCCAGGCCCCTGCCCGCCGATGCCGCCGGTGAGGCGCGACAGGCCTTCTTGCTTCTTCGCCAAACGCGGCACCGAGTACCGCAGCTGTGCCAGCTCGACCTGCATGCGGCCTTCGCGGCTCTTGGCACGGCGGGCAAAGATGTCGAGGATCAGCATCGTGCGATCGACGATCTTCAGGTCGGTGACGTCGGTGATGGCGTTCATCTGCGAGGGCGTGAGCTCGCCGTCGAAGATGATCATCTCGGCGCCCTTGTGCAGGGCGCTCAAGCAAATCTCTTCGAGGCGCCCCTTGCCGACGACGTACTTCGGGTCGTTCACAAACGACGCCTGATCAGGATCGCCGTTGGTGAGGCGGCGGTACTGCACGACCTCGTCGACGACGCGCACGCCGGCGGTCTTGGCGAGCTCGCGCAGCTCGTCCATGCGGTCTTGCGCGTCTTTGCGTGTGGGCAGGTGGTAGACGCCGACGAGAACGGCGACGTCGCGCTCGTTGGCGCTGGCGGCGCGCGTGCTCTCGATGTGCTGCGCCAGCTCGGTCTCGAGCGCGTCGATGACGGCGCCGAAGTCGACGCTTTGCGCCTCATGGATCGAGCGCCACGGCTCGATGCGCACGCGCCCGGCAGCGGTGGCGCGCGGCAAGAGCGTGGCGACGGCGACGCGTCCGGGCAGGCCGTCGTCGTCGCCGCCCTCTTTGGCCTCAATCTCGACGACGCCGTCGAGCTGCAGCCGCTCGAGGTCGGTCAGCAAATCTTGATCGACGCCCCACTCTTTCTTCGGATCCTTCGGCTGCCCCCTGGCGACGACGAGGCGCAGGCCGCGCAGGCGACCGGGACCGGCACGCAGCCGGCCGATGTCGGGCAAATACAAGCGGCCGGGCTCGCCGACGACGACGTCGGAGACGCCGCCCCGGCGGTCCATCAGCACACCGACCATGCGGCCGAGATCGACGCAGACCTCGGTGAGCGCGCGGGCAAGGGCCGGTTCGCACACCGCTTTGCTGCTGCCGCTGCGCTGCTGGAGCCGTTCGAGCCGACGCAGTTGACTGGCCTTCAAGCCCTGCACTTTTCCGTGAACGTCTTTCAACGCGCTGGACCTCTCGACGGAGTTTGCGGAGTGACCTTCGTAGCATCCTCCCGACGACGGAGGCAGGTAGTTCCTTCATCAACCCGCTACACTGCGGGTATGCGTTTTTTGCCCTTGTCGTTGGTCGCCCTGCTCGGCTCGTCGTGCACGCTCTTCATCGCCGGCTCG
>JANNAY010001282.1:0-1960 GCA_031384945.1 Deltaproteobacteria bacterium | reverse complement strand
CGAGCACGAGATCGAGACGTTGAAGCGGCTCGACCACCCGCTCATCCCTGCGTGGCTCGCCGATGGCATGTGGAACGGACAGCGCGCGCTGGCCCTGCAGCATGTCGAGGGCGTCTCGCTCGCCGAGATCATGGTGGGCATGAAGCGCTCGCTGTCGGTGTCGACGGTCTTGCGCGTCGGCATCGACATGATGCGCGCGCTCGCCCACGTGCACAGCGCAGTCAGCGATGACGGCGCCCCGCTCGCGCTCGTGCACCGCGACGTGAGCCCTCACAACGTCGTCGTCGATGCCGCCGGCCGCGCCCACCTCATCGACTTCGGCGTCGCCGTCGACGTCACCTTCCCGGATCGCACGGAGGGCATGCTCGTCGGCAAGATCGCCTACATGGCGCCCGAGCAGGCCGGCGGTTTCAGCGTTGACGCCCGTGCCGACCAGTTCAGCGCCGGCATCGTCTTGTGGGAACTCTTGACCGGACAGCGCCTGTTTCGCTCGTCTTCAGACCGCGAGACGTGGCGCAACGTGCTCGCCTGCGTCGTGCCCGACGTCATCGACCTCGTCGACGTCGAACCCGCCGTCAGCGAAGTCATCGCCCGCATGCTCTTGCCCAACCGCAATGAGCGCTACGCCTCGTGCGCCGACGTCGCCACCGCCCTCGAAGACGCCCTGATCGTGCACAACATCGAGCGCGGCGACGACGGCACCGACCTCGACGCGGTCTTCGCTGCTGCCCGCGCCGCCCGCCAACGCGTGCGCAAGCCCTCGAAGACGCTGGTGCTGCCTGCTACGGAGGTCGCGTGATGCCCGACGGTACCTCTCCGACCCGCAGCAAGCCGCTGGTGCTGCTCGTCGATGACTTTCCCGACACCCTCGATTTGCTCGCCGACTACCTGCGGTGGCGCGGCTTCGAGGTGCTCACTGCCGCCGACGGTGGCGCCGCGGTCGAGATGGCGCGGACGCATTTGCCCGACGCCATGATCCTCGACATGCAGCTGCCGATCTTCACGGGGCTCGAGGTCGCGCGCATGTTGAAGGCCGATCCGTCGACGTCAGACATCCAGATCATCGCGTTCACCGCGAACATCTACGAGTACATCATGGAGGAGGCGCTGGCCGCCGGCTGCTCCAGCTACATCACGAAGCCCACGGCGCCCGAAGAGATCGAGGGCCAAATCTGGCGCGTGCTCGCCCACGCTTGAGCGCCTGAGTTTGCTATTTCGACGTCGTGGACGTCGTCGACGCATTCGCAGCCGGACTCGCCGAAGAAAACGCCGCCCTCGACAACGAACAAGCCGTCAGAGGCCTCGACCACCTGAAAGAGATCGAGCTGCACGCGCTGCTCGCCGCTTCGCTCGAGGCGCGCGGCTTCTTTGTCGCGCGTGAGCAGCGCTATCCCTCTGCCCGCGAGAAGAAGCAGAAGACCTCAGGCCGGCGCTGCGACCTCGTCGTCACCCGCGACGCTCCGTTGTTGTTGGAAGATGCCCAACCCGGGTTGCGGGCCGCGTCAGAGGCTGCGCCCTGGACCTCAGCGGCCACCACCCAAGACGCGCTGTGGATCGAGGTGAAGCTGTTGAAGCAACACACCACCAGCGGTCCG
This sequence comes from Deltaproteobacteria bacterium, assembly GCA_031384945.1. Taxonomy (GTDB): domain Bacteria; phylum Myxococcota; class UBA727; order UBA727; family VGSZ01; genus VGSZ01. The sequence continues at coordinate 365 of JANNAY010001282.1, read as the reverse complement.
AACCATGGATGGGAGGCGTCGCTGTTGTCGCCGCCGACCGAAGACATCGCCAAGCTCTCGAGCGATCCAGGCATCGTCGCCGCGGCGCTGCTGCTGTTGTTGTTCACCACCGGTGTCGACGTCGCCGAGCACGACGCCAACACCTGGCGCGATCACGTGTTGCAGAAGGGGCTCGTCTTGCGCGCCCCGACCTTTCGCCACCTCGCGATCAAGGCGCGGCTCGGCAACACGACGCTGACGTTGGCGTGGCTGCCGGTCTCGTCGCCGTTCCGCCTCGGCTAACGCTCCGAGCATGCTGAAGGCCCCCCTGGCCCCCCGAAACCGGGGGGAAGTCGCGGTTGACGATGCATCATCGAATGCCGAGC
>JANNAY010001263.1:0-5059 GCA_031384945.1 Deltaproteobacteria bacterium | reverse complement strand
GAGCGGCGCGGTGCCGATGAGCACGCCTGTGAGGCCGACGACGGCGGCGGCTTGTCCTTCGCCGACCATGGCGAGCGAGGCGCCGGGGCACGCGCCCGAGAACGCCCAGCCGAGCCCAAACAGGACGGCGCCGGGCACGAGCCCGCTGTGAAACGATTTGTGAAACATCTTCGTCGGCAAGCGCTTCGCCTGCCGCAGCACGCGCAGGCCGATGGCGACGACGAAGACGGCGACGGCGAACACGCCGACCAGGCGCAGGTCGCTGAAGGTGAACATCGCGTGCACCTCGTCCCATGAGGTGAAGCCGGTGCGCGACAAGACGAAGCCGAGGGCGGCGCCGCCGACGACGACGCCGGGGCGAAGCGCCTGCCCGCTCATGAGCGCACCACGACGGCGTCGACGACGAGAGAGACGGCGATGGCGGTGCCGAAGAAGACGGCGGTGGCCAGCAGCGACGGCCTCTGCAGCGCGGCTGTGCCCATCAAGCCGTGTCCGCTGGTGCAGCCGCGCGCCCACTGCGTGCCGACGCCGACGAGGACGCCGCCGCCCAGCACCAGCGCCCACGACAGCGTGCCGTTGCCGAAGCGGGCGACGAAGCCGTCGCTGAGACCAGCAGAGGCGGAGCGTCCCCATGTGCCCGCCAGCAGCGCCGACAGCGCCGCGCCCCCGGCGATGGACGCGAGAAAGGCCACCTGCTCGACGAACGAGAGCGGCGAGCGCGGTCCAACGTCGCAGGCGTCGACGGCGGCGTCGCTGTCGTCGCCGGGGCCGCGCACGACGCCGCCGACAGCGCCGCTGACGCCGAGGGCGCGGCCGACGAGCGCGACGTAGACGAGGGCGGTGGCGCCGAGGGCGATGCCGCCGAGCCAGAAAGACCAATGCTGCATGACGCCAGCGTAGCATCCGTCATAGCGGACGCAAGCTGCTGGGGCGGCCACGGCCCGTTTGCAACGCAGATCCAGCCGTCCGTTGCGGTGGATGCGCAGCGGGTCAGCGGGTCAGCGGGTCCGCGGGTCAGCGGGTCGCGAGGGACGGCGTGGCGCGCTGGGCGAGCGTCACGACGGCGTCGGCCCAGACGTCGCTGCTGTTGAGCGAGGGCACGAGCCGCAGCTCTTCGCCGCCGGCGGCCTTGAATTCTTCGTCGGCGCGCAGCGCGATCTCTTCGAGGGTCTCTAAGCAGTCGGCGACGAACGCGGGGCAGAAGACGAGCAGCTTCTTGGCGCCCGCCTTGCCAGCCTCGACGACGACGGCGTCGGTGAAGGGCTTGACCCACGAGTCTTGCAGCCGCGATTGGTAGCAGTTGGTCACGCGAGCGGCGTCGACGCCGAGGCCCTCGACGATGCGCGCCGACGTCACCTTGCACTGGCGCAAGTAGCAGTCGTGGTTGGCGCTGACGTCGACGTCGCAGCAGGATTCGGTGCCGTCTTTGAAGCAGTGGCCGCCGCTGTCTTCGCGCAAGTAGCGCTCGGGGTAGCCGTGAAAGCTCACGAGAATTCGATCGGGCTGAAAATTCTTCAGCGCTTCTTTGCCGTTGTCGACGAAGGCATCGACGTAGGCGTCGTCGTCGTAGAAGGCGGGGACGACGTCGACGGCCGCGCTGTAGGCGAGCTTCTTCATCTCGAGCTTGATCTTGTCGACGACGGTCTTGGTGCTCGCCCGCGCATATTGAGGATACAGTGGAAACACGCAGATGCGCGTGACGTTCTTCTCTTGCAGCGTCTTGAGCACGCTGTTGATCGAGGGGTCGCCGTAGCGCATGGCCAGCGCGACCTCAGTCGACGAACCGAGGCGCTTCTTCACCTGCGCCGTCAGGTCTTGGCTGTGGAACATCAGCGGCGAGCCGCGGTCAGTCCAGATCTTCTTGTATGCTTCGGCGCTCTTCTTCGGGCGTGTTCGCAGGATAACGCCCTCGAGCAACAACCAGCGCAGCGGCGCCGGCAGCGAGATGACGTCGGGGTCGCCGAGAAACTCGCGCAGGTAGTCGCGCACGTCGGCGGTCGACGTCGAACGGGGCGTGCCCAGGTTCACCAGCAGCAGTGCGGTCTTCGTCTCGGACGACATGTGTTCTTCGATGCCTTCAAAGAAGGCTTTGTTGCTTCTCGGGGATCTTGCCCGAGAGCTTGTGGCGGCGCGGTCCACCCTCGACGGGGAACGTCGCCATCGCCTCGAGCACGACGGCGAGGTCTTCTTCGTTGGCGGGAAAATTCAGATCGCTGGTGTCGACCATCAGCACTGGCGCCTCGTCGTAGGCGGCGAAGAAGCGGCCGTAGGCGTCGACGAGGGACTCGAGGTAGCCGCGGTCGATGTCGCGTTCGAAGCTGCGACCGCGGCGGGCGATGCGTTCGAGAATCACGTCCATCGGTGCGTGCAGGTAGACGACGAGGTCGGGGCTTCTGATGCGCGCCTTGAGCGCGTTGAAGATCGTGTCGTAGAGGGCCATCTCTGACGCCGACAGCGTGAGCTCGGCGAAGATGCGGTCTTTGGCGAAGAGGTAGTCGCTGACGACGACGCCGGAGAACAAGTCGGTCTGCAGCAGCGCTTCTTGCTGCTTGAAGCGCGAGAGCAGAAAAAACATCTGCGTCTTGAACGCGTGGGCCTGCGGGTCTTTGTAGAAGTCGGCGAGAAACGGATTCTCTTCGACGATCTCGAGCACGGTCTGCGCGTTGAAGGCCTGCGACAGCCGGTGGGTCAGCGTGGTCTTGCCGACGCCGATGCACCCTTCGATCGTCACGTAGCGCAGGCGCGAATGCGACATTGCTGGATCGTTGACCCGGTTGGTGCTCGGTTGGCAACGCCCCCGTGTCGAGGATGCCGGCCGACGTCGTCACGCGGCTTCAGATCGCGGGCACCAACGAAACGCGCGCACCCAGTACCCTCTGGATGCGCGCAACGCTGTGACATCAACAGTCAGGTCATTCGCTCATCATGCCGCCGACCGCGAGGCCGCCGCCGAAGCCGACGACAGCGCCGATGACGCCGCCTGCGGCCATGCCGGTGAGCATGCCGACGATGGCGCCGTCGGTGCGGTCTTCGTCAGACGGCGGGTTCGGCGGGTTCGTCGACGGCGCGACGAAGTAGCCGACGGCGGCGCCAGCGCCGAGGCCGGCGACGAGGCCAGCCATGCCGCCGATGACGGCGCCGCCGGCGGCGAGGCCGGTGAGCTTGGGTGAGCAGCAGCCGCAGCCGCAGCAGTCGCCGCCGCCGCCGCCGCCACCGCCGCCGCCGCCACCGTTGTTGGGCTGATCGTCGGGGGGCGGGTTGCCGCGAACGGGACGCTTGGGCCTCTTGCCCGGCTTCGTGCCCGGCTTCTTCGGCGGCTTCGCCACGTGGCGGCGGTCATCGTCGTCGTCATCATCGACGCCATCGTCGACCGGACGGCGGCGTTCGGGGGTGTCGACGTCGCGGCGCGGAGGGCTCTTGATGGGCTTCTTGGTGATCGGCGAGCGGTTGTCGTCGTCGTCGCCGATGGGCTTCTTGCCGACCGGCGGCTTGAACGGACGCGGCTCTTTCTTGTCGTTGTCGTCGTCTTTTTTGTCGTCGCAGTCGCCGTCGTCGTCGTCGTCGTCGCAGTCGTCGTCTTTGCCCGGGACCTTGATCTTCTTCTTGGTGATCGGCGACGGCTTGCTCTTGTCGCCGACGCCGACGCCGATGCCGATGCCAGCGGCGACGACATCGTTGTCGTCAGCGGCGGCGGCACCAGCGAAGAGGCCAGAGAAGACGCCAGAGAACAGAACGGCGAAGGCGAGAAGAGAGAGGGGACTGCGCGGCATGGGGGCTCCGACGGCGACACCGTCGGTTCCATTTACCTCGACCCTGTGACGCTTGTCGCTTTCGCGGCGCTCAGTCTTCGTAGTCGGACACCGGCGGGCAGGTGCAGATCAGTTTGCGGTCGCCGAGGACGTTGTTCACGCGTCCGACGGTCGGCCAGTACTTGTGGTTCTTCGTGTGAATCGACGGGTAGGCCGCCTGCTCGCGCGTGTACGGGTGCTTCCACTCTGACGAGGTGACGACGCGGGCGGTGTGCGGCGCGTTCTTCAAGACGTTGCCCTCTTTGGGCTGGCGTCCTTGCACGACGTCGTCGATCTCGCCTTTGATGCCGATGAGCGCCTCGCAGAAGCGGTCGAGCTCGCGCAGCGGCTCAGACTCGGTGGGCTCGATCATCAAGGTGCCAGCGACAGGAAACGACAGCGTCGGCGCGTGAAAGCCCCAGTCCATCAAGCGCTTGGCGACGTCTTCGGCTTCGAGGCCGGCGGCCTTGAACCCGCGCAGATCGAGGATACACTCGTGGGCCACGCGGCCGTTGCTTCCTTTATACAGGACAGGGAAGTGGTGCTCGACCCTCTTCGCAATGTAGTTGGCGTTCAAGATCGCGTATTTGGTCGCATCCTGCAGTCCATCGGCGCCCATCATCTTGATGTAGGCCCACGAGATCAACAAGATCGAGGCCGAGCCCCACGGCGCGGCGCTGATGGGTCCGATGGCCTGCGCTCCGCCGGTGGTGACGACGGGGTGACCTGGCAAGAACGGGGCGAGGTGCTTGGCCACGCCGATGGGTCCCATGCCGGGACCGCCGCCGCCGTGCGGGATGCAGAAGGTCTTGTGCAGGTTCAAATGACAGACATCGGCGCCGATGTCGCCGGGGCGGCAGATGCCGACCTGGGCGTTCATGTTGGCGCCATCCATATAGACTTGGCCGCCAGCGTCGTGCACGACACGACACACTTCAACGATCGACTCTTCGAAGACGCCATGGGTGCTGGGGTAGGTCACCATCAGCGCCGCGAGGTTGTCTTTGTGCTGGGCTGTGCGCGCCTTGAGGTCAGCGACGTCGATGTTGCCGGCGTCGTCGGTCTTGACGACGACGACGTCGAGGCCGGCCATGACCGCGCTCGCCGGGTTGGTGCCGTGGGCCGACTGCGGGATGAGACAGACCTTGCGGTGGCCCTGCCCGCGCGCCTCGTGGTAAGCGCGGATGACAAGAATGCCCGCGTATTCACCCTGTGACCCAGCGTTGGGTTGAAGGCTGGTCGCATCGAAACCGGTGATATCAGAGAGCCAG
>JANNAY010001204.1:0-9043 GCA_031384945.1 Deltaproteobacteria bacterium | reverse complement strand
CTTCCCCACACCTACAACTGGGAAGTTCCGCTTTCTCACAATACCTATTGGTCAGTAACTGATGAAGACGACCCTCAACTTTCTCAGTCCCTATTGTTGATCAATGATGCAGCCTGTCTCTTTTCTTTGGGGATTGCCTGTTGCGAGTGGATCCTCGCTCGGATGTTGGGCCACACGGACAGAGATGATGCTCTCCTGAGGGTCGAGGCCCTCTGGAAGGGCACAGCGTTTTTAATGTCAGTTCCCCTGCCGCTTGAACCAAAGAAGTATTCAGGTCCAATTTACACCGCGATGAAGCTCATCGTCTTATCAAAAGAAGACACCGATATGGGCAGTGAGAGAGGCTATGTTTTCTCTTCGACAATGGCTCTAGCCATGTTGGCAGATCACGTAACAGAAGGGCACCCTCTATATCGCACTTGGTTCAGAGAAAACCTCAATCGATGCCAAGAATTCAGCCGGAAATCTGCAGATACACAAGTTGGTGTTCGGGTTCTTCCCAGAGATTTCTTCTTTCCAGTCCCATAACGCTGCGAACCGCCGAGCCTTCGAGCCTTCAGGGGCTCACGGGCTTCAACTGCGAGCGCGAGACAATGCTCTCGGTGCCGAGCATGAGCGCCGTGAGGCCGAGGGGCAGCAGGTAGTAGGCGAGCCGGTAGAGCACGCAGGCGGCCGCCAACGACGCCGGGTCCACCTGGCCGCGCAGCAGCAACAAGAGCATGCCCTCGAGAACGCCGACGCCGCCGGGAACGTGGGCGACGACGACGGCGATCTGGGCCACGCACAGGGCGCCGAAGACCGCGGCAAAAGCGATGCCCGGGGGCAAGAGCAACCACAGAATGACCGCGCTCAAGCTCCAGTGCACGACGCCGGCGCCGAGCTGGGCCAACGCCTGCGGGCCCTGCGGCAGGCGAAACTCGTGGCCGCGAAAGCGCATCGCCGGCAAGCCCTTGAAACAGAGGCCGATCCAGATGGCGACGACGACGACGAGGGCGGCGCCGACCAGGCGCTCGTGCACGGGCGACATGTGCCACACGCCCGAGGGCCAGACGACGACGGTGGCGCCGAGGGCGAGGGTGAAGCCCGTCCACATGGTGACGACGTTGCCGAGAAAGACGCGGGCGACGTCGCCACCGCGCAGCCCGCGCCGGCGGTAGCGGTGCAGCCGCAGCGCCATGCCCGTCACCGCGGCGAACCCGAAGTTGTGCGTCAGCGCGTAGCTCGCAAACCCCGTGCGCACGGCGTGGCCGACGTCGACGCGGGCGCCAGCGATGCGGGCGCTCAAGACGTCGAAGCCGCCGAGCCAGACGTAGGCAAAGACGGCGCCGATGACGGCGAGGGCGAGGCGCCACCCCGGCAGCGCGTGCAACGCCGCCGGCACCTGCCGCAGCACCTCAGGCTGCAGCTCGCGCTGCACCAGCCGAGCGGCCAGCACGAGAAAGACGACGCCGATCGCGACGCCAGCCACCTGCGTCAACTTCTTCTTGTCGACGCGCGGCAGCGTGAGGTGGGGAAGGCGCAGCGAGCGGACGGCGACGGCGGGCATTTCCGCGATCACTGCAGTCGGCGTGCCGCCCACCGACGGCCCGATCGACGAGAAACCACCGCGCAGCAGCGTCGCACGGCGGCGAATTCGCGCTGCCTCGGTGACAGCAACGTCACACTTGTGCGGATCGCGCCGGCCCAGCTGCCCAGCGGCTCAGACGGCGCTCAGGTGGCTCAGGTGGCGCGGGCGCCGACATCTTCGCGCAGCGGGATCGCTTTGCCCTTGCCCGCTTCGTGGCTGACGACGACGACGGTGCTGATGCCGCCGCGGATGTTGAAGTGGCCCTTGATGGTCAGCTTGCGCGGCCCCAGCGCGGCGACGAGGTCGTCGGCGATGGTGTTGGTGACCTTCTCGTGAAACGCGCCTTCGTTTCGAAAGCTCCACAAGTAGTTCTTCAGCGACTTGCTCTCGACGCAGAAGCGGTCGGGCACATACGAGATCTCGAGGCGGGCGAAGTCGGGCTGTCCGGTCAACGGACACAGACAGGTGAACTCGGCGGTGTCGAACACGATCTCGTAGTCGCGGGCCGGTTCGGGGTTTTCAAAGCGCTCGAGGATCTTCGAAGGGGTCGTCGCCATGGCGAACGGCTACCAACCGCACGCCACGATGTCTTGACCCTTCTGGCGACGTCAGGCCCGCGTCGTTTGCGACGCCGTCGCCCGAAACAACGCCGCGTGGTCGCGGGCGTAGTCGCGCAGGCTGCGGGCCCGGCCGAGCACGCGGGCGACGGCGTCGTCGACGTGGGCAGCGTGTCCGGCCCTGACCACGGCAAACAGCCGCACCAACACGTCGGCGTAGTCGGCGGGCAGGCCGGCGGCGACGGCGCCAGCGCGGAAGCTGTCGTCGTCGACGGCGACGTAGCGGATGGCGCGGCCGCCAGCGTCGCTCAAGGCGGCGGCGGCGTCTGTGTAGGTGAGGGCCTCGGGTCCGGTGAGCGTCAGCGCCTGTCCGTCGAGCGACGACGTCGTCAGCGCCACGGCGGCCACGGCGGCGATGTCTCTGGCGTCGACGAAGGCGGTGCGTGAGTCGGCGGCGGGCAAGGCGACGACGCCAGCGTTGACGATGCCGCCGTACCAGTAGCTGTTGAAATTCTGGCTGAACCAGCTCGGCCGCAGGTGCACCGTCGTGACGCCGCTCTGGGCGACCTGCAGCTCGACCTTGCGCAGCGGCAGCGCGTCGTCGTGCTCGACGCCAGCGGCGGTCATCGTCACCACCTTCTGCACGCGGCCCAGCGCAGCGGCAAGAAAGGGCGCGAGCAGCGCGTCTTGCTGCGCATGACCGGCAGGGGCGAGCACGAAGACGCGGTCGACGCCTGCGAGGGCGCCGGCGAAGGTGCCCGCGTCGCCGAGGTCGAGGCCGACGCCGCTGACGACTTCTTTGCCGTCGCGGGCCTTCACTTTCTTCGGATCGCGGGTGGCGACGCTGACCTGCGCGCCCCGCTGCGCGAGCTCGTCAACGAGGGTTCTGCCGACGGTGCCGGTGCCGCCGATCACGAGGACGCGCGCTTGCTGGGTGGCCATTGGGGATCTCCTGCTGGTGTGGGTGCTGTCTGTGCCCGCAGATGTGCCCATCGCACGGCGAAAGACCATGGCCGGCGCGCGCTCGTGCATGTCCGTGCGTCTCTCGGGTCGTTCGTTTCAGACAAGCCGCTACACTCGGGCCATGGACGTCATCAGCAGCGTGCTCGCGGCAACCCCAGTCGAAGGCGTGCTGTGGAGCGACGGTCGTTACCGCGCACCGTGGGCCCTCGCCGTCGACGACAGCCACGACGTCGCCGGCTTTCACCTCGTGCTCGCGGGGCGCGCGGTGCTGCACCGCCCTGGGGCGCCCGGGGCGAGGGGCAGCGACCGTCGCCGCCAGCCCGTCGAGCTGCTGCAGGGCGACGTCGTCGTCGTCCCCAACGGCGCCGCCCACGTCGTCGGCGACCACGTCGACACCGCCGCCGTCCCCATCGCCGCTGCCCACCGCGTCGTCGCGAAGAACGGCGAGACGCGCATGGCCTGCGGCGCCTTTCGCTTCGGTCGTGGCGCCCCGACGTCGTTGTTGTCGCTGCTGCCGCCGCTGCTGCACCTGACCAGCGCCGAGGTGCAGCGCGACGAGCTGTTGCGCAGCACGCTGCACCTGCTGACCGCCGAGCTCGACGTCAAAGGCGCCGGCTCCGGCGTCGTCGTCGACCGCCTCGTTGACGTCCTCTTCATCGCCGTCGTGCGCCGCTGGCTCGCCGCGCAGCCCGTCGGCGGCGGCGGCTGGCTCGGCGCGTTGCGCGATCCCCACATCGGCAGGGTGCTGGCCGCTCTGCACCACGACGTCGCCAAAGACGTGAGCGTCGACAGCCTCGCCCGCCTCAGCGGCCTGTCGCGCTCGGCCTTTGCGCGCCGCTTTCTCGCCCTCGTCGGCACGCCGCCGCTCACGTTCGTCGCTGGCCTGCGCGTCGACGCGGCCCGACGACGCCTGCGCAACAGCGACGACTCGATCGCCGAGGTCGCCACTGCCGTCGGCTACGACAGCGAATTCGCCTTTTCGCGTGCCTTCAAGCGCGCGACCGGGCTCGCGCCGTCGCACTTTCGCCAGCAGCGGCAGGCGCCAACGTCAACGCCAACGCCATCGTCTACGTCGTGAAGCGGCTACTCGGCGGCCTTGTCAGAGCGCGACGAGCCGATCTTGACGAGGTGCTTCTCGTAGTCGGCGGCGTAGTGCTTCAACGACGACGTCACCGGCGAGGTGGCGAAGTCACCCAATGCACACAACACATTGCCGGCGATCTGCTTCGAGACAAATTGCAGGGTGTCGAGGTCAGAGGCCTTGCCTTTGCCGTCGACAATTCTGAACAACGTCTTCTCGAGCCACAAGGTACCTTCGCGGCACGGCGTGCACTTGCCGCACGACTCGTGGCGGAAGAACTCGACCATGCGCGTGGCAGCCCAGGCCATGTCGACCGAGTCGTCCATGACGATGAACGAGGCCGAGCCGAGCATCGAGCCTGCGCCCTTGATGCCGTCGTAGTCGAGCACGGCGTCGAGGCCGGCGGCGGGGATGATCGGCGCCGACACGCCGGCCGGCAGCACGCCCTTGACCGGACGTCCCGACGGCGTGCCGCCGCCGAAGTCTTCGATGAGCTGCCGCAAGGTCACCTTGCCGAGGGGCAGCTCGTAGTTGCCCGGCTTCTTCACATGACCCGACAGACAGAAAATCTTCGGGCCGGTGTTGTTCGGCGGATTGCCAATGGCCTTGTAGGCGTCGACGCCCTTGTGCAAAATAAACGGCACATTGCACAACGTTTCAACGTTGTTCACGACCGTGGGCTTCATGTAGAGGCCAGCGACAGCAGGAAACGGCGGCCGCGAGCGCGGCATCGGCCGGTTGCCCTCGAGCGACTCGATGAGCGCTGTCTCTTCGCCGCAGATGTACGCGCCGGCGCCGAGAAACACGATGATGTCGAGGACGAAGGGTGAGCCGTCGGCCTTCTTCAAGCCCGTTGCGGGGGCGCCGAGCAGGCCGGCTTACTTGGCCTCTACGACGGCAGCGTAGAGGCGGTCGCCAGCGACGGTGAATTCGCCGCGGATGTAGACGAAGGCGAGCTCGCAGCCGATGGCGTAGCTGCCGATGGCGATGCCTTCGATGAGCGTGTGGGGCTCAACCTCCATCAAATCGCGGTCTTTGAAGGTGCCGGGTTCGGATTCGTCGGCGTTGACGACGAGGTACTTCGGGCCCGGGCCCTTGGGCACGAAGCTCCACTTCAACCCGGTGGGAAAGCCGGCGCCGCCGCGTCCTTTGAGGCCGGCGTCTTTCACCTGGGTGGTGACGTCTTCGGGCTTCATCGAGACGGCTTTTTTCAGCCCCTCGTAGCCGCCGCGGGCCTCGTACTCCTTCAGCGTCACCGCGGTCGTGCGGCCAATGTTGGGGAGCAGAATCGGCGTGTAGTCGAGCTTCATGTGCTTCTCATTTCACCGGACACGGAGGGCCGGTGCCACAGGGGCGCGGATCAGCGCGGGGCGCCGGGCGGCTTCGGCAAGGGCTGTGCGCCGCGCGAGCGAGCGATGGCGTTCTGCACTTCGACGAAGCTCATCTTGAGCTCGTAGACGACGGTGTCCATGAGCTGCTGCTCTTGGGCGTCGAGGTTGCCTGTGGTCTTGCTCTTCAAGAGCTCGACGATGTCGATGGTGTCGCGCGCCTGATCGAGCGCCAGCTCACGCTGTCCGTGCGGCCAGGGAATGAGCCCCATCTGCATGAGCGCCTGCTGCGCCAACGACTGCAAAAACATCGAGAACGTCAGCGCGTTCGCCTGCGGCGGCAGCTTCGGCCCCTCGGGGATGGGCTTCGCCGCCTCGGGCGGACCGGCCGGCGCGTTGCCATTGCCGTTGCCGTTGCCGTTGCCGTTCGGCGCGGGCGCTGCCTGCTTCACCGCAGGCGCGGCGCCAGCGACGGCCTTCATGTCGACCTTGGGATCGACGCGGACCTTGTCTTCGGTCGGCACGTCGGGTCCATCGCGCTCGTCGCCATCGTCGGTGAACCGGCGTCGATCGACGACCTTGAACGCGCTCTTCTTTTCTTCGGTCATGTCCCCATCCTTCAATAGCGTCGACGTCGACGAACAGTGCGACGAGGCGTGGCTTCAGCCGCCAGCGGGGTAGACCATCGGGCCGATGTTGTCGGCGCGGTCGGCGAGGTCGGGCAGCTCTTTGATCGCCTTGTCGTAGTCGGCGCGGCTCAGCGAGCCCTTGGCGATCTGGCGTTCGGCCAGGCGCTTGTCGAGCAGCAGCTCAGAGGGCGCTTCGGTCTTCTTCTTCTGATCGGCCATGGGGATCTCCTCGTGAAATGGGTCGGACGTCCCGGCGTATGCGGCTTCCTCCACGTCGTCAAGCGCTCGTGCGGGCGCGCAGTTGCCTCAGGCACCGACGTCGTGGGATTCCTTGTTCCATGGGGCCCCAAAACCGCTTCGCGCTGCTCGCAGCGCTCTCGCTCGCCACCGCGTGTCCGCCGACGCCGGCTGGTGACTGTCAAAACAACCCAGACTGCGACGTCGGCGAGGTCTGCCGCGACGGCGCCTGCGTCTCCGCCGAAGGCGAAGGCGAAGGCGTCGGAGAAGGCGAAGGCGACGTCGGCGAAGGCGAAGGCGAAGAAGGCGAAGGCGAAGGCGACGGCGGAGAAGGCGAGGGCGAAGCACCCACGGGCTTCAGGCTTCGCTCCTCCCGCATCGTCGCCGGCGGCGGCGTCCAGGTCGGCGGCGCCTTCCACTTGAAGGGCGCCATCGAGGCGACGGGCGCGGCGTCGTCGTCGGGCGGCGCCTTCCGCCTGCGTTCTCAAGTCTTCAACCGTTGAGGGGATTCACCATGCAAAAGATCATCATCACCACCGCGTTCCTCTTGTCGTCGGCGGCCTTCGCGATCCCTGAGACCTTCCTCTACGTCGGCGACCTCGACGAAGACGGCGCCCCCGCCGACGGGAATTTTTCGGTGACGTTTCAGATGTTCGACGACGAAGCAGCCGGCAGCAAAGTCTTCGAAGAAACCGTCGCCTCCCTCGTCGTCGTCGACGGCGCCCTCGTCCACGAATTGGGCGCCAGCGCCAGCGACCCCCTCGACGACGCAGAATTGGGCGGAGACTTGTACTTGTCCGTCGTCGTCAACGGCACCGTGTTGGAGCCGCGGGTGCCGATTCGGGCCGTGCCGTTTGCGCGGCTCGCCTCCAAGGCAGACGACGCCGACTTGGTTGGCGGGCTTTCGCCAGAGAACATCACCGCACCTGGCGCGGGGCTCACAAAGTCAGGACTCGCTCTCGCGATCGCCGACGACGGCGTGACACGTTCGATGATCTCAGACTCCGATTTACAAGCAATCGTCTCACGACCATTGGGATGTGGAGGTGGAATCGCCTTCAACCCAGGGCTCAATCAGGCGTGCGACACGCTTATTTGCCTCGATTCTGGCACAGTGAAGCACATGAATTGTGATGGTTCTTGCACGGTGACCAATGGTGCCGCTTCATGCACATTTGGAATCACAGCAGGTGGCATCAAAGGCCAAGTTCTGGACTTTTAATGATGGAGATTCTCATGACTCGCAAGCTCTGCCTTGTTCTTGCACTTCTGTCGTCGAGCGCCGCGTTGGCAGTGCCCGACACGTTCCTCTACGTCGGCGACCTCGACGAAGACGGCGTCCCGGCCGACGGGAATTTTTCGGTCACGTTTCAGATGTTCGACGACGAAGAAGCCGGCACCAAAGTCTTCGAAGAAACCGTCGCCTCCCTCGTCGTCGTCGACGGCGCCCTCGTCCACGAACTCGGCGCCAGCGCCAGCGACCCCCTCGACGACGCAGAATTGGGCGGAGACTTGTACTTGTCCGTCGTCGTCAACGGCACGGTGTTGGAGCCGCGGGTGCCGATTCGGTCCGTGCCATTCGCGCGAGCAGCTACTGTAAGCGCTCGTTGACGGCAGATGGTCTGGGTGCTGATGCACAATCAGCCTTGGTTACAAAGGCCGAACTTGCTGCCAATACCATCTCGCTGGCTGCAAACTCAGTTGGACAAACGCAGATTGCGAATGGCTCTGTTACCGCAGCGAAGCTGGCGAATGCACGTGACCTCATTGCCCGACCACTGGGATGTGGTGGCGGACTTGATATCCGCCTCAACGGGGGCGCTTCTTACAGCTGCAAACGAATCTTGAACTGCAACGCTTCAGGACAGCATTCTGACTGCGCGACTGGTGCCTGCAACAGCGTCCTCACGACCGATTGCAACCTGAATTTGATTGCCGACTTTACGCCACTTGTAGGCTCAGCTCTCGGCCGTTGATTACGGCGAATCGGTGACGCGCACTGGCCATGGCACCTCAGCGATCATGCGAAGGTCGATGCCTTTGGGGGGTCCGAAATTTGTCGCTGAGATTTCGAAGCGTCGGTCGGCGAACTTCCACTCGTTCTTGTGGAGTCGCATTCGTGGGAACGTCTTCAACGTGTCGCTGTCGTCTTCTTTCGGCTGCGCTTCGGTCTGCTTCGTCGGCGCGCCCAACAGTGATCGCCATTGCTCGTTGGCAGCGTTCCACTGCTCGAACGTGAGTCGGTTGCTCTGGTACTTGCGGTCGAACATCACATAGCGAAGTCGGTGGCTCGGGCTGTCGAACACCAAAGTGAAAGACCCGTCGCTCGTCTCGCCATATTTGGCGTCAATTGACTTAGCAATCGCAACGTCACCGCAGTACATTTTAATCTGCGGATTCCGCTCCTTCTTCGAATAGTAATTCGCCCGCGACGCCCCGCTCACGGCATCAGGATCGCCGCCGTCTTCCTCAATGCGCTTCATCTCGGCTTGAACCTTCTCACGGCCCTCTTTCATCAAGGCCCGCATCGAGAGGTCTTTGCAGGTCAAACCATGGGCGGCTGCCCAGGCTTGCGCCTCGACGTAGGTCGTCTCGCCAGGCCGCAGCCCCTCGACGTCGAGCGGAGGCGCACGCGGGCCCTCTGGGACTTCGACGAACTCTGGGAGCACCGTCCGCCGCTG
>JANNAY010001152.1:0-3076 GCA_031384945.1 Deltaproteobacteria bacterium | reverse complement strand
TGCCGAGCGCGAGGTTGGCGCAGGCGAGGGCGTCGTCGTCGAACGCGGCGCCATCGACGACGTCGCCGCCGACGAGGTCGCCGCGGCCGAAGATGACGTCGACGACGAGGCTCACGGCGCCCTGTGAAACTGCACGAGGTCGTCGGGGGCAGCGTCGCCGAGCCCGCGCAGCGCGCGTCCGATCAGCCGCCAGCCGCCCGGCGTCGACGACGGATACACGCCAGTCTGATCGCCGGTGAGGCCCACCGCCCCGACGGGAACCCGCGCGCGGGGTGTCGGCAACCGCGGCACGCCACGCAGCTTGTCGTCGAGCCCGAGCAGGTAGGCGAAGCCCGGAACGAAGCCCATGAACGCAACGCGATAGCGAGCAGCCGTGTGGCGCTCGACGACCTCGTCGACGCAGAGGCCGCAGTGGTCGGCGACGAATTCGAGGTCTGCGCCGTCGTAGACAACGGGGACGTCGACGACGCGGACCTCACCGACACGCGCAAGCGGCCGCAGCGTCGACAAAAACCCACGCACGACGCCGGCGTCGACGGAGCCATCGAAGACGACGTGCAGCGAGAGGTACGCAGGCTGGGCAGCGACGAGCCACGACGGCGCGGCAGCGATCAAGGCGCGCCACAAACCCAAAACAACGTCGGTCGCCGCGTCTGAAGCGCCTGCAGCGCCTGGGTCTGCAACGCCAGCCTCTGCGTCTGCAGCCTCTGCGTCTGCAGCGACGTCACCCCTCTGCGCCAGAGACGGGACGACCAACAGCGCGTCGTCACCGGCGTCGAGGATCTTCATCAAACGAAAGAATCAGACGGGCATGCCGTGGGCAGCTTCGTACTCAGACTGCAGCTCAGAGAGGCGGCGGGCGAGAACGGAGCGCACGGGACGATCGAAGCGGACCTTGCCGGCGGCGATCTCGCGGAGGGCGACGACGGGCTCTTTGTTCTTCTGGTTGTCGACGAGCGAACGGCTGCCCTTCATGAGCTGGCGCGTGCGGCCGGTGGCCAGGAGCACGAGAGCGAAGCGGTTGTCGAGCTCGATCAGGCAGTCTTCGACGGTGACGCGGGCCATGGTGATCTCCAGAATTCTCGAAAGAGAGGGCCGGCTTAGCGTGTGACTGACGACGTCGCAAGCTAACTTCACCGTGCTCGATCTGCGCGTCCCGTGCCCAAGGTTCTCGATGCCGGTCGCCGTCGCCGTCTCCGTTGGACTGACCCTGCAACCCGACGAGGAATTCCTCGAGCGCACCCGCGTTCTCCTCGACCGCGTCGACTACGCCGAGGTCGCGCCCGAAACCCTGTGGCGAAAAAAGGCCGGCGCCGTCGTCGACAACGGCTTCTGCGACGCCATCGCCGGCATCGTCGACGACGCTGGCATCTTCGCCGTCGCCCACGGCGTCGGCTTCTCCCTCGGCGCCTGCGACGACGACGACGACCGCGTCGCCGTCTGGCAAGAGCAGCTGCGCCGCAACCACGCCCGCTTCGGCTTCGCCTGGATGAGCGACCACGGCGGCCTCACCACCACCGCGGGACTGCACCTCGCCCTGCCCATCGCCGCCCCAGCGTCGACAGCGCGGGCCGTCGCCACCCGCCGAAAGCTCTCGTTTTTCAAAGACTTGTGTGGTGCTGGCGCGGTCGAGACCTCGGCCCTGCCCTTCAGACATCGCGGAGAAGATCGCGGCGGGCGGGGCGACGACGCCGCGCTCTACGCCGCCTCCGTCGACGGCGACGATGGGCTCGGCGTCGTGCTCGACGTCCACAACCTGTACACGATGGCGCAGAACCTCAACGTCGACGACGCGCACTGGATCGACGACTACCTGTCGCGGCTCGACCCGCGCAGCGTCGTCGAGATCCACGTGTCGGGCGGCGCAGACTCCGACGTCGGCTGGCTGCCCGGCCAGCGCACGGTGCGGCTCGACTCGCACGACGACGACGTCCCCGACGCGGTCTTCGATCTGTTGGCGCGCATCGCCCCGCGCTGCCCGCGCCTGCGAGGCGTCACGCTTGAGCGGATGGAGGGCACGGTGCTCTCCGACGACGACGTCAAGGCGCTCGACGCCGAGCTCGCGCGCATCAAAGAGATCCTCGCCTTGCCGCCGCAGACGCCGTGGACGCAGCACAAGGTGGCGCTGCGCGACGACGAAGAAGAATTCGACGACGCAGCCTACGCCCGCGCCGTCATCGACGGCAGCGTCGAGGCCGACAACGACGACGGCGTCAGGGTCGCCGCGCTGTTGATCGCCAAGCTGCGCTTCGAGCGGCTGCAGAGCGGCTCCAACGACGCCGCCGCCGAATTCGACGACGACGCCGCCGCCTTCGTCGCCCGCTTCAAGCGCTATCACGCGACGGTCCCGCCCACGGCGTGGAACCCCGTCGACGAGGCCGCGCTCTGGTCCGCGTTTCGCTCGCGAGCGTGACGTCATGTCGGCCTCCGCTGGCAGGTCCTTGTCCGGCGACAGCGGCTCTGGCAGCACGCCGCCATGAGCCTCTCCGCCGCCACCACGCAGGCCATCGAAGCCGAAGTGAAGAAGTACCCGCAGAAGAAGACGGCGCTGCTGCCGTCGCTGAAGCTGGCGCAGAAAGAGAAGGGCTGGCTCTCGAAAGAGACCCTCGCCGAGGTGGCCGATCTCATCGGGTTGCCGCACTCGAACGCTGTCGAGCTCGCGACGTTTTATTCGATGCTCTTCACCGAGCAGGTCGCGCCCGTTCGCGTTGAATTTTGTATTCAATTGCCGTGTGCCCTGCAGGGCGCTGAAGAGGCCCTCGCGAAGACGGGCAAGCTGCTCGACATCGAGATCCACGGCAAGCACGGCACCCGCCACGGGCACAACAAAGACCACAGCATCGAGCTGCACGGCACCGTCGAGTGCTACGGCTCGTGCCACCGCGCGCCGATGTGCCGCGTCGGCGACGACTACGTCGAGAACCTCAAGACCGACGCCGATCTGCAGACGTTCGCCACCGACCTGAAGAACAAGGCCGCCACCGCCGCCGCCAAAGCCAAGCACTGATCGCCGTGGCCAACGTCAGCGGCAACGGCGACGGCGACTCACACGTCAAACAGAACGCCGCCGCCGCTG
>JANNAY010001124.1:0-1592 GCA_031384945.1 Deltaproteobacteria bacterium | reverse complement strand
CACGATTCCCATCCGCTCGACGACGGGCGGCCGCACCATCACCTTTGGTGGTCGTATCTTTGGTGAGCAGGCTGAGGGCCGCCCCAAGTATCTCAACGGACCTCAGAGCCCCATCTACGACAAGAGCCTTGTCTTGTACGGTTTGTACGAGGCTCAGGCGGCGCTCAAAGCAGGCAAGCCGGCGGTGCTGGTCGAGGGCTACTTCGACGTCATCGCCATCGCCCGCGCCGGTTTGCCGACGGCGGTGGCGCCGTGCGGCACGTCGCTGACGCCGCGCCACGTCGAAGAGCTGCGCCGCCGCGTCGAGCGCTCACGCGTCATTCTTTGTCTCGACGCCGACAAAGCCGGCAAAGAGGCCACCGACAAGGCCGTCAAGATGCTGCTCACCGCCGGCGTCGAGACCGGCATGGTGCTCTTGCCCGACAAAGACCCAGACCAGATGGTGCAGGCGGGCAACGCGCAGTTGTTGAACCGCATGATTCTGGATGCGCCGGCAGCCCTCGATCACCTGGTGAAAGAAGCGCAGCAGGCGAGCACCAAGCCCCAACACATCAAGAAGATCGCGATCGACCGCGTCGCCGGCTTCGTCGCCGTCGCCTCGAACCCGCTCATCAAAGAGACCGCCATCGCGCAGATTGAAAATGCGTTCACGATGGCGCCGAATGCCTTCCGCACCTACATAGAAGGGGGTCGGTACAAAGACTTCTCTTCATCGGCGCAGAAACCCGCGCCGCGCATCGCACCTGCGCAATCGAACGCGCCGAGCGCGCCGACGCGGGCGCTGCCGACGCGGGCGTCGTCGACCGAGCCGGTGGCGGCGACGGTGACGACGCTGCGGCCGAAGAAGCCAGCGAAGCCACTGCCGCCGTTCAACGACCTCGAGGTGCAGCTCGCCAAGATCGTGCTGTGCCATCCCGAGCTCGCGCCGCGCGTCGCGCTGCTCGCGCCTCAGCTTGACAACGTTGAGCTCAAGCGCTTCGTCGACGGCGTGGTCGACGCGCTCGTCCGCTTTCACGATGTCCAACCGCGCGACGCTTTGACGAAGGTGGGCATCTCGCCGCGCGGGCACCTGGTTCCGTTGGCGAACCGCGTGCGCCTCGACGGCCCCGATCGCACGCTGGGGCTCACGACGGCGATGTCGATGCTCGACGGCATCACCGCCGACCTGCTCGAGGTGGGGGCGCTGAAGGTCCGTCTGGGTGCGCTGCAGCCGGCGCTGGCGCGCGCCGACGAGGCCGCCGACAACGTCGAGCGCAAGCGTCTGCTCGCCGAGCAGAAGGCCATCGTCACGTCGCTGCAGGCCCTCGAGCACAAGCCCGCGGTGAAGCCCCTCGCGGCCGCCATCGCCCGCGTCGTCGACGAGCTGCCTCCTGCTGCGCAGGGCGCGGCGAACGACAACCGCCAGCTGCCGCCAGCATCACCGCAAACGATCACGATGGCGCCGCAGCCGTCGACGGCGCCGCAGCTGCCGCCGTCGACGTCGAATGCGCCGGAAGACCCGCCGTGGTCCGGCGACCCCGACGACGATCCCTGGGCGGTCTGAGCTCGCGACGCGTTGTTGAGGCCCGCTCCTGAAGGCCCCCCTGGCCCCC
>JANNAY010001123.1:0-2918 GCA_031384945.1 Deltaproteobacteria bacterium | reverse complement strand
GCCATCTCGGTCTCGAGCGCCTCGACGTTGATGCGCAGCTCTTCGTGCGCCCGCACCAGCGTGAGCGCGTCGTCTTTCAAGCGCGCACCCTTCTTGAGGTCGTCGAGGCGCGCCAAGAGCCCCGGCTTCTGCCGCAGCTCTTTCAAGCGACCGCGATCGGCGGCGATGCGCTGCTCGATGCGCTTGCGCCGACCTGACAGCTCTTCGAGGTCATCGGGCTCGAGCACTGCGGCGTCGAGGGTGATGCGTTGCTGGTCGAGCGCGCCCTTCACCTTGTCGCGACCGGCGATCAGCTCGATGAGGCGGCTGTCGGTGACGATGGCGGCGGCTCGCTGCAAGGCCTCGCGCGTAAATTCGGGCACGAGCGCAGCACCAATCTGTTCCCAGACCGCGAGCTCTTCGACGGCGATGGCGTTCTGCCCTGCCGTGTGTTGGCGCTGCGCCTCGAGCGCGGCGTTGAGCGTGCCGCGCAAGAGCTCGCGGGCGTCGTCGACATCGTGGTCCACGGCTCAGCCTCGATCTTTGCGGGGGCCGACGACGAGGCCGTCTCTGACGCGGCGGTAGCCGTCGATGCCTTTGTCGAAGCTGTCGGGGGCGGCGTCGTAGACGACGTCGTAGACGCAGCCGTCTTTCTTCAGAACGAACATGGCGCGCTTGCGGGCGACGCCGTCGAGCTTGGCGGTGGCGATGGTCTCGAGGGCTTCGCGCCCCGACCACGGCCTCAAGGTCTGCTCGACGATCTCGCGCTCGGTGGTGCCGATCAGCAGCTCGCCGGTGAGGCCTTCGAGGGGGGCGTCTTTCACGCCTTCGCAGTGGCTGTTGACCATCAACGCCGCCGCCAGCTTCGGCTGGTGCCACACGACGTTCACGTCCTCGAGCTTGACCGGGACCCAGCCGTCGCCCGGTTCGCCGACGCCGTAGCCGACGTGGTCGTCTTCGAAGTGTTCGTCTCTGTAGGCGCCTTCGTTGGCGAACAAGAAGCAGCCCCCCAACCCCACAGGTGCGAAGATAGACAGTGTCAATAACGACGTCACGGCTCTCATTCGAGCACCTCGTCCGATGAGCCAGTGAGCTGCAGAAAGAGATCTTCGAGCGTCGCTGGCGAGCCTTCTTTGCGCGGCAGCGTGGCCAACAATTCGCTGACGGTGCCGTCGGCGAGCAGCTTGCCGCGGCCCATCACGAGCACGCGATCGCAGACCTCTTCGACAACATCGAGGGTGTGCGTGCTCATCAAGACCACGGCGCCTTTGTCGGCGGCTTCGCGCAGCACGCGCTTCACCAAGCGCATGCCTTGCGGGTCGAGGCCGACCATCGGTTCGTCGACGAGCAACACCCGCGGCTCGCGCATGAACGCCGAGGCGAGCAGCACGCGCTGGCGCATGCCGTGCGAGTAGCCGCCGAGCAGATCGTCTTCGCGACCTTTGAGGCCGAAGCGGGCCAGCTCGCGCAGCCCCACTTCGTTCACCAGCTTCGGATCGAGCCCGTACAAACCGGCGATGAACGCGAGCAGCTCGCGGGCGCTCAAGCGCTCGGGCACGTAGGGCCGATCGGGGATGTAGGCCAGCTTCTTCTTCGCCGCCTCAGGCTGCTTGACGTTGTCTATCTCGTCGACGAGCACCCGCCCAGACGACGGCACCAACAAGCCCGCGATCATCTTGATCGTCGTGGTCTTGCCCGCGCCATTCGGACCGAGAAACCCGATCACCTGGCCGGGCTTGAGCGTGGCGTTGAGGTTGTCGACGGCGGTGCGCGCGCCGAAGCGCCGCGTCAGTTGTTCGAGCACCAACATCAGCGCGCCTTCTCGATCACGTCGCCGGCGTCGACCCGGCCGAGCACGCGGCCCATGGTCAACGCGCCGCCAAGGCCGGCAGCGACGGGCACAAAGACATCTTCGAGGTCACCGAGGGCTGGCACTGTGGCGTCGACCCGCATCCAGGAGGAGCCTGCATATACCTCGACGACGGCGTGGGGCACGAGCCGCGCCCCCTCGCTGCCCGGGTCTTTCAGCTTGTAGCCGACGACGGGGCGGGCAGCGTGCCCACAGGCGCGCAGCGCTGCGGCGACGAGGGCAGCGGCGCCGTCGCAGTCGCCGCCGTCTTTGAGCATGCCGATGGCTGAGGGCGGCGCCTCGGTCTTCTTCGGGTCGACGAGGGCGTGGACGGCTTCGCCGACGCGGCGGGCGTCGTCGAGGGTGCCGCCGCAAACGCCGGCGAAGGCTCTGACGGCGGCGTCGTCGGACTCGATGAACAACCCGGGTTGTGAATCTGCCGGCACCGGCGCCAACGTCGACGGCAGCGCCAGCTTCTTCGCCTCGCCGCCGAGCAGCTTTCCGCGCAACGACTTCATGCCGGGCACGGCGACGACGACGGGGGCGGCGGCGACGTTGGCGGCGACGTCGCCTTCGACGAAGACGCCGGGCCCAGCGCGCTGTCCCTCGGGCAGGGCGCGCACGACGACGACGCCGTCGGCCACGGCCACGATCTCGGGCCCTCTGCGCTCGATGCGCACGGGCAGCGCTTCGCCCGACGACAGGTCGAGCAACGTCGCCTGCACCGGCTTCGTCGCCCGCACCCGCGGCAACAGCTCGATCAGCACCACCGGGGTGGACACCGTCAACCTGCGTCCTCCGTCGTCGACGATGGCGCCGTCTTTGTATCGCAGGTGCCGTTTGCCCGGCCGCGTGTAGTCGGCGCTTCTGACGAAGCCGTCTTTGTCGACGACGGCGCTGGTGACGATGACCTCGTCGCTGCCATCGAGGGTGACGCGTCTGACGACGGTGTCGCCGTCGACGCTCTCGACGACGCTGGCGACGGCGTCGTTGGCAAAGAAGACCGTGCGCTTCTCGCCCGGCGACGCGCGCTCACAGCCCATCGCGAGGAGCACGACGACCGCGAGCGCAGAAGGCCCCCCTGGCCCCC
>JANNAY010001080.1:0-6394 GCA_031384945.1 Deltaproteobacteria bacterium | reverse complement strand
ATTCGGGGCTGGGGGTTTTCTCCGCGAGTAGGGACCTGTTTCCGATGTTCAGCGCTTCCGCAGCGTCGGGTCGTGCTCGTTCAACCAGACGCGGACGGCTTCGGCGACCGGCGGCGACAGCGGCATCAACGAGACCGCGAGGGATTTGCGCGTCTCGATCAAGAAGCCCTGCTGGACCGTGAGCGCGGAGATGGCCGCAATGGTGTCACCTGAACGCGTGCGAACCCGCACTTTTCCTGGACGGTCAGAGAGCACCTCCAAGAAGAAGCGGCGCCGCCGCCACAACACCGACTGCGCGGCGAACGAGACGGCGGCGGTGAAGGCGAAGACGCCGGCGAGCACGGGCATGCCGACCAGGCCGATGGAGACAGCGACGGTGGCACCGATGACAGGGCCGATGACAGCGCCGGCGACCTCTTTGCCGCCGGGCCGCAGACGAAACGAGACCCGGCGCTCGAGCTTGTCGATCTCGACGTCGTCGCTGCTGGGCTTGATCGACAGCGCAGACGTTGAAGTCGTGGTGAGTGCGCGGTTCTCATCAGTCATGAAATAGCTACTTCGGAAACATTTTTTCGATGCTCGCGCCGTGCGCCTTCTTCTTCGCGGCGCACAGGCGGATCTCTTCGAGCGACTGCGCCAGCGAGCGGTCGAGGCCGGGGGTCGTGGGGATCTTCGGGGTGAAGAACGCCTCGACGCGCGCCGCCTTTTCGTCGTCGCAGGCGCCGCTCAGGCCGCCAGCGAGGCCGGCGCGCCAGTCTTCGGGGATGGCTTTGATGATGTCGTCGTAGCGGGTGGTGACGAAGGCGTAGGCGCCCTCCCACGTCTTCGGGTCGCCGGCCTGGGCCCAGAGGCCGCTGGCGATCTCGTTCGTGCGCAGCTCTTTGTCGAAGACGAGCTCGAGGGCCTTCGGCGACAACGCCGGGTCGACGGTGGCGGCGAGGGCGCGCAACTTCCAGCTGCGCTGGCGCGGGTCGGTCGTCTTCTTCGCTTCGGCCAACCACGCCGTCCACGTCGCCGCGTCGATCTTGCCGTGGCGCACGGCGGCCCACAGGGCTGTGGGCCACAGGTCTTGCGCGACCTTCTTCGTCGCACCGGTGGCGAAGATCTCTTTGCCGGCGGCCACGGCGACGACGAGGGCGCCGCCTTCGGCGTTGACGACGGTGCCGAAGAAGGCAGCGCGGCGCTCGCGGTCACGGGGCGTGTCGTTCTTGCGATCGACGAGGCCGAGCTTGTTCAAGCCGGGCTGGTAGAGGTCGACGACCTTCTTGTTCACCTTCTGCTTCTGCTTGTCGTCGACGAGCACGTCGTCGCCGGCGAAGCTGAGGAAGCCTGCGGCCGTGAGGGCGACGCTGGCTTCGGGGTCGTCTTTGAGCACGACGGCAGCGTCGACGACGTCTTTGTAGTCGGCGGTGGCGGCGGCGAACCCCGCCGACAGCGCCGACGCAAACGACAGCTTCTCGCCGACGGTCATCGTCTTCTGCGCCGCGGCGAGGGCCTTCAAGTCAGGGCCAGCGACGCTGAAGCGGTAGTAGCCGCCGCCGTCGAAGTTCGGGTGCCACGCCTTCGGGCAGGCCGCGCCCCCTGCAGAAGTCGGCAAGACGACGCTGCCCTTGCCACCTTGGAGCATGGTGCAGACAGCGGGCTTTTTCTTGTCCAACAAAGACACGCAGAAGGGAAAGTCCCATGCCTTGTTTTTGTCGCCGGTGCTGCCGATGGGCAGAAAGCGCACCGACGTCGCGGTGACGATCGGCTTCTTGTCGATCACCGTGCACGAGGCGGTCACCAGCGGCACGCCGGGCTGGTCCAAGAACGTCGAGAACGACGGCGCGATGTCGAAGCCAGCGGCGGTCGAGATGGCGGCGAGAAAGTCTTTGGTGGTGCCCGAGCCGAAGCGGTGGCTGTCGAGGTAGGCGCTGACACCTTTGTTGAATGAACCGGCGCCCTTCGTGCGATCCACATGTTCTTCGAACATGGCGATGACCGCGGCGCCTTTGCTGTAAGTGATGCCGTCAAAAGCGTTGTCGATGTCGCCGCGGTTGTGGATCGGCTGGCGAATCTGGCGGGCGGAGACAAGGCTGTCTTCGCCCATGACCCAGGCGGCCGACTGGCGCAGGTCGAGGGCGCCGTCGAACTCGGGCTTCAAGCGCTGCACGGTTCTCGCCGCGAACCACGTCGCGAACGCCTCGTTGAGCCAGAGGTCCTCCCACCACGCCATGGTGACGAGGTCGCCGAACCACTGGTGCGCGTGCTCGTGCGAGATGACCTCCATCGAGCCCTTCTGGGCGCCGATGGGGCTCTTGCTGTCGACGAACAGGTACGTGTCTCTGAAGGTGACGAGGCCGGCGTTCTCCATCGCGCCGGCCGCGAAGTCAGGCACGGCGACGATGTCGAGCTTGTCGAAGGGGTAGCCGATGCCGAAGACCTTCTCTTGGTCGGTGACGACGGTGGCGGCGTCTTTCACCGTCTGGGCGACCAGGGCGCCCTTGCCCTTCACGGTGATGGCACGAACCGGCAGCGGGTCTTTGCGATCGAGGGCGGGCGGCAAGATCGGTCCATCGACGACGTCGACGGGGCCGACGACAAAGGCCAACAGGTACGTCGGCAGCGGCTTCGTCGTCGCGAACGTGGTCTTGATGTCTTTGCCGAGGGTCTCGTCTTTCAACACCTTCGTGTTCGAGATCGCCTTGTCGGTGGCGAGGTGGGTCACCTGCACATCGAAGGGAATCTTGAAGCCCGGCTCGTCAAAACAGGGAAACGCCTCGCGCGCGGCGATCGCCTCGAACTGTGAGAAGACATAGAAGTCGTCGCCGGACTTCACGCGGTAGAGCGAGTTGAGGTCGTCGTGAAACGGCGCGGCGAACTCGAGGTGCAGCGTGACCTTGCCGCTCACCGCCTTGGGCAGCGTGAGCGAGGCGAGGCCTTCGACGTCGTCGACGATGGCAAATGTGCCTTCGACATTGCCGCCGCTGGTCTTCGCCCACGCGCGGGTGACGTCGAGCTTTCTGGCGTGCAGCCACAGCGTCGCGTGCGGGTTCTTCACATCGACGTCGATGTCGACGCTGCCGCCGTAGCTGGCGTTGCCGGGCACGATGCGCAGCCAGATCGCCTGGTGCAGCGGCACAACGTCTTTGGCGAGGCGCCCGTCGGCCGGCGGCGGCTCTTTCTTTTGCGCCGTCGCCTTGCCCGCCGACGTCGGCGACGACGACACGGCAGCAGGAGCAGCGAGCAGCGGGAACGAGAGCAGCAGCGAAACGGTGAGGGTCTTCAGCACGGCGGCCTCCAGCGGTACCCAGAGAGGAATGACCGCTTCCGACTCTCTCGAAAACCACTTTCGTGACCAGCTCGCTCCGCTCGGGGGCGTCAGCGCCAAGCGGATGTTCGGCGCGTTCTGCTTGTTCCGAGACGGCAAGGCCTTCGCCATCGTCAACGACGGCACGCTGTTCTTGAAGTCTGACGACGCCATGAAGCTCGAGATGAAGGCCGGCGGCGGCAAGCCCTTCACCTACGCCCACAAAGAGGGCCACCGCGTCGAGATGTCCTATTGCTCGCCGCCCGATTCGGCCTTTGACGACGTCGACGAGCTCCTCCAGTGGTCGCGCCGCGCCATCGCGTTGGCCACTGCCCCGAAGTCGAAGGCGAAGAAGAACGCGACGAAGAAAGCGACGAAGAAGAAGGCGACGAAGAAAAAGCGCTGATCTGCATCCAAACCGCAGATCTGCGGCGTCTTGGGGGCATGGGCACGTCGCATTCGCAGTTGTCGACACCGTCGGCGTGTCCATCGTCGACGCCGCTTTCGCCTTCTCCGTCTGCGTGGGAGCCCGGCAACACGATGGCCCTGATTGAGCTCCGCGACATCGAGAAGACGTACCTGCTGGGCGACAACGTGGTGCACGCGCTGCGCGGCGCGTCGCTCAGCGTCGAGCAAGGCGAGATGGTCGCCATCATGGGGGCGTCGGGATCGGGCAAGAGCACGATCCTCAACATCCTCGGCACGCTCGATCGACCCGACAAAGGCAGCTACGTCCTCGACGGCGAAGACGTGAGCGGCCGCGACGAGGTCGAGCTGAGCGCGCTGCGCAACCAAAAGATTGGCTTCGTGTTTCAGGCCTTTCACCTGCTGCCGCGCGACACCGCCCTCGAGAACGTCGAGCTGCCGATGGTCTACGCCGGCATCAGCGGCGCGCAGCGTCGTCAAAGAGCGGCGCGGGCCCTCGAGCGCGTCGGCCTCGGCGATCGCATGGACCACCTGCCGACCCAGCTTTCAGGTGGACAACAACAGCGCGTCTCGATCGCGCGGGCGCTGGTCAATGATCCGGTGCTGCTGCTCGCCGACGAGCCCACCGGCGCCCTCGACTCGGCGACGACGGGGCAGGTGATGCAGCTTTTTCTCGAGCTGCACAAATCCGGCATGACGATCGTCGTCGTCACCCACGACCCGAACATCGCCCGCTACGCCCAGCGCGTCGTCACTTTCAAAGACGGCAACGTCGTCTCCGACGAGAAGAACCGATGATGCTCGCGCTCTCTTTCGTCTTCGCCGTCGCGACCGCAAAGCCCCTGACCCTCGATGACGCCGTCGCCATCGCCGTCGGCAACGACCCGCGCAGCGCGCAGCTGTCGATCGAGCAAGAGCGGGCGAAGCTGCGGGCGACGCGGGCGCAGCTGCAGCGCATCCGCGCCACCGTCGACGTCAACGCCCAGGCCCTCTACGTCTCGCCGAAGGTGTTCACGCCGCAGCCCGCCGCTCCGTACGGCGCGGTGCTCGGCCTTGGCACGCTGCAGGGCGCCGTCGACGCGCCGCTTTTTTCGGGTTGGCGAATTGAGAGTGACATCGACGCCGCCTCTGCCCTCGTCGACGCCGCCGCCTTCGACATCGCCGCCGAACGCAAAGCCGTCGCGCTGCAGACGGCGCAGGCGTGGTGGGGCGTGCGCCGCCTTGGTCTCTTGATTGAAACGCTGCGCGCCTCTGACGAGCGCTTGCAAGAGAGCGAGCGCCTCGTGAAGGCCCGCCTCGCCGCGGGATTGGTCGCCGGCCTCGACGAGAACCGCGCCAAGAGCCGGCGCGTGCAGCTCGACGTCGATCTTCAAGCAGCTGCGTCGGTGCGTCGATGTGCGTGTCGACCACCGGCACCAGGCTCGGCGCGTCGGGCGCAACGGTGGCATGCGCGAGGCCTGAAAACGCCAGTGCGAGCAACGCAGGGCGGAGTGCAATCGAATGGCGCATGGCGTTCCTCACGGGTGTTGGTGATGATTGGCGGCAGGTCGGACTGGATATCGTGTTGGCGCCGTTGCGCTCAGCGCTTCGCGACCTTGCGCGGGGCGGCCGGCTTGCGACGACCGGTGCCCAGCGTGACGGCGGTTGCGGGTTTCTCGCCGACGGATTTGTGCTGCGCAGTTTCCTCGCCATGCAGGTTCATGAGCGATTCCAGTAGTTGTTCATCCGAGCTTGAGCACACGCCGAGCAGCAACACCTCGTCGCAACCCTCCGCCGCGATATAGGCATGACCCATGTTGGAGTCGATGTACACCGACTCACCCGTCTCGAGCACGATCGGGTCGTAGAACTCGGTATGGACTTCGGCGCGGCCTTCCAGCACGTGGATGTATTCCTCGCCGGAATGGTGGACGAGTTCGCCGAACTCCTCGATCGATTTCACGCGTACGCGCGTCAGCACGGGAATCATGCGTTTGCGCCGAAGTTCCGGGCACAAATAGTAGTAATCATAGTTGGGCGTGTTGACGCGCACGGCGTCTTCGATGCGGCCGATGCTGCGACGCGCGGTAACCGCCGGCTCCGCCACTTCGTCCTGCTCCGCGAACAATTCCGACATGCGCAATTTGAGCCGCTGGCTGAGCTGCAGCAGTTTGTCGTAGGTCAGGGTCAGCCGATCATGTTCCACCTTCGACAGGGTCGACAGCGGAATGCCGGAGTGCTCGCTCATCTGTTTCAGGGTCCAGCCCTTGCGTGTGCGCAGGGAGCGCAGCAGGCCACCGATGGTGGGGTGATGGGACGACATGGCTATCGGCACTCCTTGGGTAATCAACAGCGCAGTCAGAGTTTCGGGTACGGGAGCATCATCGCCTGCGTGGGCGTGAAGCAGAAGAATTCTCTGAGTCAACCCAGGCGCCGCCGGCTACGCGGGCAAAACCAGCCGCCCGTTGACAATTCTCCAATTGGGATCATTATGGCCGAATCAGGATGATCAGGTGTGAATTTCGCACCCCGGCAGGAAGCACCGTTGTCCACCGTCGAGCCTGCACTGCGGGCAGGAGACCCTTTCATGCGTTTGCTTGCCCCCGTTCTTGCCGGCCTTGTTGCCCTCGCCCAGTCATCCGCCCCAGGCGCCCAGACAACGGCCACGCTGGTGCCGCCGAAGCCGCTTGTTCCGACCGC
>JANNAY010001064.1:0-5725 GCA_031384945.1 Deltaproteobacteria bacterium | reverse complement strand
GCCCGACCTCTCGCGCCTGCTCACGCTGGTGCCGCAAGACGCCCGCGCCCGCGTCTTCGCCCACACCGCCCTCGCCGCTGTCGTCGACGGCCGCGTCTCTCCCGAAGAGCGCCGTTATTTGACGGCCCTCGGCGACCTCGTCGGCCTCTCGCCGGCGGCGCAGAAGCGCGGCCGTCGTCGCGTCATCGAATTCGTCAAACGCCACGCCGACGACTTCAACCCGCTCGTCGCCGCCGCCGGCTTCGCCGCCGTCGACCCGCCCATCGCCGTCCGCTTGTCGCGCCTCGTGTTCGAGAACGCCGACGCACTCTGGCGCGAGATTCGCGAGACCGGCGACCTCGGGGTGTTGTTGGCCAAGCGCGCCTCGGGCTTGAACCTCAGCGCCGATGAGCAGCGGCGCATGCGCGAGCAGCTGCTCGACGTCGTCAAGGCCGTGCCGTCGTTGGCGGTGTTTGCGCTGCCGGGCGGCTTCGTCTTGTTGCCGCTGTTGTTGAAGCTGCTGCCCTTCGATCTGCGGCCGTCGAGCTTCCGAGACCTCGACGACTTCCACGCGTTCGCCCGTGGCGACAACGACGCGCTGTCGCCGAAGAAGCAGCAAGAGCAGGCGCAGGTGCCGGCGCCGCCGCGGTTCTTCCGCCGCTGACACCCGGCCCGCGTGACCTCACCCCTCGCTGCGCTCGACCCTCTCCCCAAGCGGAGAGGGTGAATTTTACTTTGTCATTGTTGCCGCGGTGATCTGCTTCGTTCTTGTTGCAGGCTCCCCGATCATGTCGCCGGTTGGTAGCTCGACCTGCACAGTGAAACCATGATGCTCGCGCGCTCAAAAAGCACCCTCTTCGCTTGGGGAGAGAGTCGAGCGCAGCGAGGGGTGAGGTCTGCGGGCGGGCGTCGCGTGGTCCGCGGGCCGGGCTTCGCGTGCCTGCGGCGCGAGGTCTTCAGAGTGGCGACGTCGACGACGCCGTGGCACATTTGGCCATGAAGAATTCGAGCGACCACAACGGCCCCGCCGCAGGACACGGCGCCCACGGCCATGACCCGACGGCGCCGACGAACGGCCTGCGCACGCCGCGGTCGAACAAGGTCACCAAAGAGCTGCTGCGGTCGCTGCCCAAGACCGACCTGCACTGCCACCTCGACGGCAGCCTGCGGCTGTCGACCATTCTCGACCTCGCCGAGCGGCAGAAGGTGAAGCTGCCCCTGTCGAATTCCGCAGGGGGCGAGCACGCCCCCACCGAAGAAGGACTCGCGAAAGCGATTCACCGCGGCGAGCGCTGCAAAGACCTCGTCGACTACCTCAAGGCCTTCGACATCACCTGCAGCGTCATGCAGACCGAAGAAGCCCTCGAACGCACCGCCTACGAGCTCGCCTGCGACGCCGCCGCCGAGAACGTCTGGCACCTCGAGGTGCGGTACGCGCCCATTCTTCACACGCGGCGCGGGCTGAGCCTCGCCAGAATCAACGACGCTGTTCTACAAGGATTGCGCCGCGCCTCGCGCGAACATGAGATCACGACCGGCGTGATTCTCTGCGGCATCCGCAACATGGATCCGCGCGATTCGTACCGGTTGGCCGAGCTGGCCGTCGCCTACAAACGCCGCGGCGTCGTCGCCTTCGACCTCGCCGGCGGCGAACGCGGCAACCCGGCGAAAGATCATGCAAAGGCGTTCGAGTTGATTCGCGAGAACAACATGAACACCACCGTGCACGCTGGTGAAGCGTATGGTCCTGCTTCGATCAAGCAGGCCATTCACGATTGTGGCGCCCACCGCATCGGCCACGGCACGCGCCTGAGCGAAGACGGCGACCTCGCCAGCTACGTCACCGACCGCCGCATCCCGTTGGAGATTTGTTTGCTGAGCAACGTGCAGACCAGCGTCGTCGATGAGCTGCGGCACCACCCGCTGCGGCTGTACTTCGATCTCGGCATGCGCGTCACGCTCAACACCGACAACCGTTTGATCACCGACACCACCGTCACCGACGAGCTGTGGCGCGCCCACACCGACCTCGGCTTCACCCTCGAAGAGCTGAAGATCCTGCTGGTGCAAGGCTTCAAGAGCGCGTTCTTGCCGTACCGCGAGAAGCGCGAGCTCTTGCGCAAGGTCAACGACACCCTCGCCGAGCTCACCGGATCGCTGCCCCGCGGCGCCGTGCTCGCCCGCGAGGTCGACGTCGACGACGACCTGCGCGAAGCCTTCACGCCCGCCGAGATCGCCGACACCGATCGCGTGTGATGCGCGTCTTCTTCTTCTTCGTCGTCGTCCTCGTCGTTGTCGGCGCTGCTGCGTGCACGAAGGCGGCGACGCCGACCACGCGCGTCGAAGGCGGCAAAGAGACGGGCTGGGACGACAAAGAGATCGGCACCCTGCCGCGCGAGGTCGTCGTCTTCGAAGACCGCGTGCGCCTGCTCGCCGTCGAGAAGCCCGAGCACGCGCGCGTCGGCGAACAGATCCCGTTCACGCTCTACTGGCTCATCGAGCGCGACCTCGCCGGCCGCGCGCCGCGCGTGTTCGTGCACGCCCGCGTTGCTGGCGGCGAGAAGAACGTCGCCCAGGCCGACCACGACTTCCCCGGCGTCAGCGACGTCGTCCCCGGCGATGTCGTCGTCGACCGCTTCGACGTCTTCGTCCCCGGCGGCGTCGACGGCAGCGTCGACCTCTTCGTCGGCCTCTACGAAGGCGACCACCGCTGGGGCACCGCACCCAAACAAGCCGGCGACGGCTTCGTCTTCTTCGGCGGCGTCGAAGGCGTCGCCCGCGCCGAAGCCTTTGTCGACGCCGTCACCGGCGCCATCGTCGTCGACGGCGTGCTCGACGAAGCCGACTGGCAAACCGCGCCGCCGCTCGCCCTCAAAGACTTTCTCGCCCGCGACGTGCCGCTGCTGTCGACGACGGCGAAGCTGCTGTGGAGCAAAGACGATCTCTACCTCGCCTTTGTCGCCGACGACCCCGACGTGTTCTCGCCCTACACGAAGCGCGACGACCCGCTCTACGAGTCCGAGGCCTACGAGATCTTCGTCGACGCCGACGGCGACGCCGCCGACAAAGACGGCGAGTACGTCGAGCTGCAGAGCAACGCCTACGACGTCCACTTCGACAGCGCCTTTGCCGGCGGCCGCCGCCAACACATGCAGGTCGACTACGACGTGCCCTTCGAGACGAAGACCGTCGTGACCGGCCGAACGCTGGTGCAAGAGTGGCGCATCCCGGTCGCCGCGCTGCGTGGCGTGCCGCCGGGCGAACCAAAGGCCGGCGCGGTGTGGCGGGTGAACCTGTTTCGCCTCGAGCGGCGCCGCCGCGGCGAGAAGGTCGTCGGCAGCGAGGCCAGCGCCTGGTCGCCGCCGCTGTCGAACGACTTTCACAACGTCGCCCGTTTCGGCGTCCTCCGGTTCCGCTGAGCCGCCCGATCCCCGCGCTCGGTCTTCGCGATCGAGATCGATTGAATTGGCGGGCTGGAGAGCCACCGCTGACGAACCGAACCACCGGTCACGGTCACGGATCCACGGCAGTGGGCGGCACGACGCGGAGCGGCAGCGGTGGATCCATCGGCGTGATCGGCGGCAGTGGCTGCGCCGGGCCCGCGAAACAGGCGGTCAAGAGGGGACGGCGACGAAGACGTCTGCGCCGGCGCCGCCGCAGAGGCCGACGCCGATTTCTCCCGCAGGAACGCCACCTTCGACCTCGACCTGCATGCCGTTCGGAGGCAGATCGCGGCGCCCTGCACCACATGCTTGTCACCCGGATTTTTCGTCTGCTACGTCTGCACTCCGCCGATCGTCGTCGGCGCCGCACCTTGGTTCTGAGCTTGAAGCACGCCCCCCGCGTGCTCGGGTTCGTGTTCCCTGCGTACGTTTTCTGCGCTCCGAAGAGGTCTGACCCGCGACATGAACCGCCCCCGCCCGCTCCGGCCGACCCCGACCCGCCTCGCCCCCGAGCTCGCTCCTGGCGCGCCGGCGTCGTCGAAGCAGGCGCCGTCTGAGCCTTCGGCGGAAGCGGCGGCGGCGGCGTTGTTGCCGGCGTTGTTGGCGCCGCTGCGCGACCAGATG
Organism: Deltaproteobacteria bacterium; assembly: GCA_031384945.1. Taxonomy (GTDB): domain Bacteria; phylum Myxococcota; class UBA727; order UBA727; family VGSZ01; genus VGSZ01. Next base: position 1,679 of record JANNAY010001064.1, on the reverse strand, counting down.
AGCCTCTTCGCGTTCCGCGGCTTCCTCGAGCCGCTGCTGCCCGGCACGCTTGAATTCGAAGACGAGAGCCGCGCCCGCCTGACGCTGTGGGCACCGTCGTCGTTCCTCGCCGACTGGGTGCGCGACCACTACAAGGCCGACCTCGAAGCCCGCGCCGGCGCCCTGCTCGGCAGCGTGGTCGTGGTCGAGGTCGTCGAGCGACCGGCCAACAGCATCCCGTCGTCGACGTGGGCGGCCCGTTCCGCCGACGCCGGGGCCGCCGACGTTGGCGCCTTTGACGACGGCGCCGACGCCAACGCCTTTGCCGGTGCTGACGGCGACGCCACGTCGTTGCCAACGGCGGCGCAGGCGACGCAAGCCACGCCGACGACGGTGACGGCGATGTCGGCGAAGGTGGCGAAGCTCGACGCCGCCCGCGCCCAGCGCCCAGAGGTGCGCGGACGCCGCCTCGACCACCGCTACACCTTCGACTCGTTCGTCGCCGGCAAGGGCAACCAGATGGCCTACAGCGCGGCCTGGTCCGTCGCTGAGCGGCCGGGCGCCCGCTACTCGCCGTTGTTCTTGTTCGGGCCCACGGGCCTCGGCAAGACGCACCTGCTGCACGCCATCGGCCACGAAATCCTGACGCGCCACGGCGGCAACAGCGGGCGCCCTGGGCTGCGCGTGGCCTCGTTGTCGGCCGAGCAGTGGGTGAACGAGTTCATCCAGGCCGCGCACGAGAAGCGCTTCGAAGCGTTTCGCCGCCGCTACCGCGACGAGATCGACGTGCTGTTGATCGACGACATCCAGTTCCTCGCCGGCAAGGCGCAGTCACAAGACGAGTTCTTCCACACGTTCAACGCGCTCTACGAAGCGCACAAGCAGATCGTCGTCACCAGCGACCGCTACCCGCACGAGATCGCCGGGCTCGAAGACCGCTTGAAGACCCGCTTTCAGTGGGGACTCGTCGCCGACGTTCGTCCGCCCGACGCCGACACGCGCAAGGCCATCCTGCTGAAGAAGGCGATCGAGCTGGGCTTCGCCCTGCCCGTCGACGTCGCCGACTACGTCTCCGCGTCGATCACGACGTCGGTGCGCGCCCTCGAAGGCGCCCTCACCCGCTTGTCCGCCTGGTCGCAGCTCACCCGCGAGCCGCTCACGCTCGAAGAAGCGCGCGCGCAGCTGAAGCCAGTGTTGCAGGCAGGCGCGCAGTCGCCGGTGTCGTCGTCGCGGGTCATCGACGTCGTCGCCGCCTACCACGGCATGCGCGCCAAAGACCTCACGGGTCCGTCGCGCCAGCGCCAGGTCACCCGCGCCCGCCAGATCGCGATGTTCTTGTGCCGGCACCACCTGCAGCTCTCGCTCCCCGAGCTCGGCCGCGCCTTTGGCGACCGCGACCACACGACGGCCCTCTCGTCGGTGAAAAAGATCGCCGGCCTCGTCGCCGCCGACGACACCGGACTCAAAGCCGTCATCGCCCGGCTCGAGCAGTCCCTCTTCTGAGTCCCTCTTCAGAGTCTTGGCAGCATGGCGCTCCGGCCGCGGCCAGCGTCGTCGTTATCGAGCGCCGCAGGCCGGCCTGAATTTTTCTTTGTGCTGCGCACCGCTTGTGAAGCATCCACAACCCGGGTTGTGCATCAGCCCCGCCGACGAAGGCGGACAAGAGGCTCGCTCCTGAAGGCCCCCCTGGCCCCCCGAAA
>JANNAY010001042.1:0-15108 GCA_031384945.1 Deltaproteobacteria bacterium | reverse complement strand
GACGCCGCCGCCGGGGGCGCCGCGGGCTGCGCCCCCGCCGCCGGTGGCGCAGATGACACCGCCGCTGTCGTTTCCGCCGCCGTCCGCGCCGAGAGCGGCGCCGCGGCCGGCGACGATGCCGCTGATGCCGTTGGCGGCGGTGGCCGACGCGATGGCGCTGCCGAATTCGGGGCCGACGTTGCCGAATTTGTCGCAGAACCTGACGGCGAATTCGCCGACGAAGGCGCCGGAGCTGCCGCCCGATCTGTTGGGGCTCGACGCGGTGGCCATCGAGAAGCGGCCGCGGTCGCAGTTCTTCAGCGACGCCGACGAGACGGCGAACACGACGCGGCCGATGCAGGCGCCGGGGCCGCTCGGTCCCGATCCGTCGGGCGAGGGCGTGTTCAGCGAGCCGTACCGCCGCGGGTCGACGAAAGACCTGCCGATGTCGTCGGTGCTGACGCCGACCGACCTCGAGCGGCTCGGTGGTGTGCCGCCGCCGCGCTTCGGACCCGGCCCCGTGTCGTCGCCGTTCTCTGAGCCCGCGGCGCTGCCGCCGCCGTTGACGACGCCGCCGTCGCCGCAGCCGTCGCCGTTCTTGAAGGGCGACACCGATCCCGACGCCGTGCGTCCTGTGCGCATCGAGGCGCAGAAGGCCCTGCCCGCCGTCGTCGCCCTGATGAAGAGCGGCGTCGTCACGCTCGACCAGGTCGAGCGGGCAGCGACCGAGCAGGTGCAAAAAGGCGGACGCACGCTCGAGATCCTCGTCTCGCACGGCGCCGTCACCGACGACGTCGTCGCCTCGGTCTTGGCCCGCAGCAGCAACTGCGCCGTCATCGCCGCCAAAGACGTCGTCGTCAGAGACCCCGCGCTCTTGCGGCGCATCCCGCAGACGTATGCGTTGGCGCGACGCCTGTTGCCGCTGCAGGTCGAAGACGGCGTGCTGATTCTCGCCGTCGCCGATCCCTTCGAGCAGAAGGTGATCGACGAGGTGAAGATGCTGCTGCACGCCGCCGTCGCCGACGTGCGCGTCGCCGGCCGCAAGGCGCTGACCGAGGCCACCGTCAACGCGTTCACGTCGCTGCACGGCAGCGCCGGCGCCGAGGTCGGTGGACCGCGCGTGATGCTCGCCGTGCACGACGAACAAAAGGCGCAGAAGCTCGGCGATCGCCTGGCGCAAGAGGGCATGCAGGTCGAGCTCGTCGTCGACGGCGCCACCGCGAAGAACATCCTCACCACCCGCACCGACAAAGCGGCGCCGTCGGCGGTCATCTGCATCCACGATCTGCCGGGCCTCGACGCGCGCGGCCTGCTGCTGTTCACGCGTGGACAAGAGAAGACCGCCGAGCTGCCGTTCTTCGTGCTCGGACCCCGCGGCGACGACGACCTCATCGCCCGCGTGCTCGACCTCGGCGCCGACGACTTCTTCGGCGAGCCCCTGCGCCTCGACGTCGTGCTCGCCAAGCTTCGCCGCGCCATCGACAAGGGCAAGCGCCAGACCGAGCTGTCGTCGCCGGGGCGGCCGATGCCGCAGCCCGATCCGCCCCGACCTGTTGGCGGAGGGGCGCCGCCGTTGCCGAAGAAGGCGCCGACGTCGGCACCGCTGCCGTCGCACGACTTCGACTTCGCCGAGCTGCCCGACCTGCCGCCCGAGTTCGAGAACCAGCAGCCCGCCGACGTGCCGTCGATGCCGACGGGCGTGATGGGCACGCTGCGGCAGATGGCGTTGCCCGAGATCGTGCAGTCCCTCGAGATGGGGCGAAAGACCGCCAGAGTCGACATCGTCCCGCAGGATGGCGAGAAGGGCATGATCGCGTTTGACGGTGGCGCCGTCAGATACGCCGAGTGCGGCGGCTTGATGGGCGACCAGGCCTTCTATGCGCTCATGCGCCACAAAGAGGGCTTCTTCAGAATCCACTACGGCGACGCCCCGCCCGCCGTGAACATCGAGTCGCCGACGACCTTCTTGCTCCTCGAGGCCATGCGGCTGATGGACGAAGAAGGAAACGTCTGAGGTGAGCGCCGCATGAGTGGGAGCGTCGCTGTCGAAGCCCTGCAGCTGAGCCTGAAGGGCGACGTCGCCGGCGCCCTCGCGCTCTTGCGGGCCGCCCGAGAGAACGCGCCCCTCGACGAGAGCGCGCTGTCGTTGTTGTTCAAGCTGCTGCAAGACGTCGGCGTCTCCGACGAAGTCATCGCCGTCTGCGACGAAGGACTCGGCAACGCGCAGCGTCCGGTGGCGAAGTCGACGTGGCACCTGCGCCGCGGGCTGCTGCACATCGAGGGACGAAACCGCGATGGCGCCGTCAAAGACCTGATGGCCGTCTTGAAGCTCAAGGCGTCGGCGGATCACACGGCACAGGCGCAGAAGGCGCTGTTGGCGGCGGCGGCGTTGCCAAAAGCACACTGACAAGCACCGACAAGCGCATTGAACGGCCCGCGTCGTCGTGGGAAGCGCGGACGTCCCCTTTCGAGAGGTGTCTCCATGCTTCGCCGCGTCGTCGTTCTCGGGTTGGTCGCTGCTGCCGCGCTGTCGTTCGCTTGTGAGCCGAAGAAGCCGCCGACGATGGATCCTGCGAAGGATCCGACGGCGACGACGACGCCGACGGCCGACGCCGCCCCCGTCGACGCCGACACGGTCTTGCTCGGCGAGGTCGGATCGCTGACTGGCTCTGAGGCCACGTTTGGTCTGTCGACCAAGCAGGGCGTGCAGATGGCCCTCGACGAGGTGAACGCCAAGGGCGGCATCATGGTCGACGGCAAGATGAAGAAGGTCGCCGTGCGCGTCTACGACGACCAGGGCAAGCCCGAAGAGGCCGCCAACGCCGTCACGCGTTTGATCAACCAAGACCATGTCGCCGTCATCCTCGGCGAAGTGGCGTCGTCGAATTCGCTGGCGATGGCGCCGAAGGCGCAGGCCTCGCAGACGCCGATGGTGTCGCCGTCGTCGACGAATCCCAAGGTCACTGAAGTCGGCGACTACATCTTCCGCGTCTGCTTCATCGATCCCTTCCAGGGCACCGTGATGTCGAAGTTCGCCCTCGACACCCTCAAGGTGAAGAACGTCGCGATCTTGAAAGACAACAAGTCCGACTACTCGCTCGGCCTCTCGCAGTTCTTCGTCGAGCACTTCACGAAGAACGGCGGCACCATCGTCTCTGAAGAGGCGTACTCGAAGGGTGATACGGATTTTCGCGGTCAGCTGACGGCGATCAAAGGCAAGAAGCCTGAGGCCATCTACGTGCCCGGCTACTACACCGACGTCGGCGTGGTCGCCCGCCAGGCCAAAGAGCTCGGCCTCAACGTCCCGCTGCTCGGCGGCGACGGTTGGGAGAGCGAGAAGCTCTTCGAGCTCGGCGGCAGCGCCATCGAAGGCAGCTACTTCTCGAACCACTACTCGTCCGAAGACCCGACGCCGCGCGTGCAAGACTTCATCAAGAGCTACGCCGCCAAGTACGGCGCCAAGCCCGACTCGCTCGGCGCGCTCGGCTACGACGCCGCCATGGTCGCCATCGAGGCCATCAAGCGCGCGGGTACGACCAATGGCCCGAAGGTGCGCGAAGAGCTGGCGAAGACCAGCGGCCACCCTGGCATCGCCGGCACCATCACCCTCGACGAGAAGCGCAACGCGGTGAAGCCCGCCGTCATCCTGCAGGTCAAAGACGGCAAGTCGATCTACGTCGCCACCGTCAACCCCTGAACACCAGCGCCTGCACCGCCGACAGCGACGCCAGCGACAGCCGCTGGGGTTCGCTGCCGCCGGGGGTGAGCGTGAAGACGAATTCTGTGCTGGCGCGGTCGTAGCGCGCAGCGATCGAGGCGCCGCTGGCGCCTTTGTCGTCTCCCACGACGATGCTGTCGCCGCGGGCAGCGGCGGCGAACAGCGCCGGCAGCCCGTGGTTGGGCAGGATCACCTGGATGCCGTCGCGCACCGTTGAGAAGCGCGCGGGCGTGTGCTGGTACGACGCTGGCGACGACGTCCGGCGGCTGACCGCTGTGAACTGCGCCTGGCGCACCGACGACGGCTTTGACCGCGCCGACATCGCGGCGACGAAGTCGGAGAACGCGAGCACAGCACCCGACGAGAGCTCGCTCTTGCCGAAGGCCAGCAGGTCTTTGACGGTGTCGACGATGCCGGCGTCGCCTTCGACGACGACGAGGCGCTCGAACAATTTCGCCAACGCCTGCGCTGTCGACGCCGACAGCGGCCGCGCGGCGCCGGCCAATTCGGCGACGGCGAAGTCCGCGGCGCTGTCGGCGGAGAACGCGGCGGCGAGCGGGAGCTTCACCGCGGCGAGCAGGACCTGCCGCGTCGCCTCGGGCATCTGAATCGCCGGCCGCCGCAGGATCTCGCGGATCGCGCGAACGCCGTCGGCGTGGTCCGACGAAGGCAACGTCGAGAGCGTCGTCGTCAGCGTCGTCGCCGCGGCTGGCGTCAGCGGTTCCCAATGCTGCAACTGTGGAATCGCAGCTTCGAGACCGCGCACGCGAAAGGTCACGCCCAACAACGTCGGCGGCGGCGCAGGCTTCGTCGCTGTCGTCGCCGTCGTCGTTGCTGCCGTCGTCGCCGGCGGCGTCGAAGGCGTCGGGGCGGGCGCGTCGTGCACGTCGGTGGTGCGGGCGACGATGGCGTTCTGGGGCAGCTCGATCTGGACACTCTCGAGCACCTTGCCGTGCTCGAGCACGATGGCGAGGAGCGTGGTGACGGCGCCCTCGGTGACGCCGGCCATGCTGACGATGTCGTCGACGTGGCCGTGGCCGTTGCGGACGGTCTCGCTGCTCACCAGCTGATCGCCGCGTCGGGTCTCGGTCTTCAAGACGACATCGACGCCGTCGCGCGCGGTGAGCTGCAGGTAGCGGTTGACCATGTTCACGTGCGCCTGGGGCCCGCTGGCGCCGACGCGGTCGACGGACGTCGTCACCGTTAAACGTCCGCCCGCGAACGACTGCGCGTCGTGCACCATGGTGCGCGCCGGCGTCGACGTCTTGCCGGCGGGGACGATGCCCTCGAGGCTGCCAAAGGTGACGAGCTCGAGAATCACTTCTTTGAGCGGCAGCTTCGTCACGTACTCCGGCGGGTGCTGCGGCACCGTCTCCCTCGTCGTCGACGCCGTCGTGAGGTGGTGCTGCAGCGCCTTGAGATCGTCGACGTTGATGGCGGCGCCGCGCAGGAGCGCGTTGTGCGCGGGCAAGAGCGCGAGAGCGACGTCGTCGATGGAGACGCGGTCGTCGACGCGGCCGCTGGTGCGTTCGACGGGTCCGGCGGCGCCGCCGTCGACGTGGGCGACGACGTCTTTCACCTGGCGCGCCGTCACTTGCAGCGGCGGCGGCAGCTTCGCGATCGCCGCCTCGCCGTCGGGAAACGTCAGGTCGTGGTGCCGCGTGATCGGCGCGTGGGCCACTGGCAGCGTCACGGCGACGACGACGGGGTCGAACATCGCCAACAGCTGCCGCGCCGCCGACACCGTCTTCGGCTCGGTCGCAAAGTCAGAGAGGAAGCGCTGCACCTCGTCTTTGGTGACGAAGCCGTCGACGTCGGCGTCTTTGGCTCTGCCGCCGACCGCGTCGACGGTGCGCGTCTGAAACCCGCGCGCTGTTGGATTCTCGATCGTGACAGTGCTGACGGAGAAGCGTTGCTCGCGGGCGCTGATCTTCATGCGCGGACGAAAGCAGGACACCGAAGACGTCGCAAACGCAGACGCAGGAACCGCCGTCGCAGAATCAGGAGCAGCGCTTCTTCTTCTTCGGCGCCGTTGGTGGGGTCGGCGTCGCCGTCAAACACTCGCCCAACGCCTCCATCAGCGCCGCGATACGCGGGGTGCGGCGGCGGTCCGGGTGCGTGAGCAACCAGACGGAGCGCTCGAGCCCCCCCACCGTCGACGACCATCGCTCGTCTTCGCGCAGTTGCGGGTGCCGTGATGCCAAGAGCCGCGGCATCAGCGCGAGCCCGACGCCGGCGGCGCAGAGGTCGACGACGGCATAGAAGGCGGCGCGGGCCGAGACCTCTTGCGCGTGCGCGCGCTCCCACGCCGACTCGGGCGAGCTCTTCTCGGCGAGCGCGCGACAGACAAACCGCGACGGACGCCGCGCGATGGCGTCAGCGGTGCCGAAGACGCCGGCGTCAAGGCGGGCGACGCGGCGTCCCCAGCATCCCGGCGGCGGACGCGGCGTGATGGCGAGGGCGACGTCGACCTCGCGGTCTCTGACGCTGGGTCCGACGACGACGAGGTGCAGCGTCACCTGCAAGCCCGGATGGTTCGCGGTCAACAGCTCGATCGGACCCTCGATGAACGGCAGCAGCGCCGGCACCGTCGTCAACGACACCTCGCCGACGACGCGGGTGTCGCGGTCGACCATGAAGCTGTGCACCTCGGCGAGCGTGGTGCGCGTGCGCCGGCCGACGCGCGCCAGCATCGTGCCGACCTCGGTGAGGCTGCCTTCGCCGCCGCGCACCAGACACGGCTCGCCGAGCTGCGCCTCGAGCGCTGCGACCCGCCGGTACAGCGTCGACACCGAGATGCCGAGGTCGCGCGCGGCGACGCCGATGCGCCCGCCGCGGTCGATGGCTTCGAGACAGCGCAGGTCGTTCCATTCGATGTCGCGCAACGGCAACCTCCCAATCGTGAGAGGGGCAGTAGCAGATTCAGGAACGCTCGCGCCGCCGTCGCCGCTCACGCCGTCGCCAACGACGACGCTGCCGCCAGCGTGTGCTTCTTCAAGTCGCCGAGCGTGGCGCCGAGGGCGCTGCCGACGACGCTGACGACGAGGTCGCCGACGCGCCTCACGGCGTGCACCTGAAACACCCGCTGCGTTCCCTGCGGCAGCGACACCGTGGCGTAAACGACGTCGCCTTCGACGACCGCGGCGCCTTCGACGAGGCAGCCCTCCACCTTTTGCAGCGCCTGCAGCCGCGTCTGCAGCACGTCGCTGGCAGCGTCGCCTTTGCGGGACCACGTGAGCGTGATGTTGCCCGGTGACACCGGTTGTTTGTTGTGCAGCGACCGCGGGTCCGGCGGCGGCGGCGGCATGAGAAACAGCGCCATCGACTGATCGATCCACGCATCGGGGATCGCACAGCTCAGCGCGGGCAGGCTGACGTTCACGACCACTCCTGCTCGCCGAAGAAGGGCATGACGCCGGCGGCGGTGCCGACGAGCGCTGCGCCCAGCATCGAGGCCAGCGGGATGGCGCTGTAGGCCACCATGGACAGGTGCGGGAGCATGTCGCTGACGATGCCGAGTCCGAGGCGCTCGCCGATGACAGCGCCGGCGCTCATGCCCGCGATGCCGGCGGCGACGACGACGCTCTTCTTCCAGGTGGGCATCGCTTCGAAGGCGTCTTCGACTGTGCGCGGCGCCTCCTTCTTCTGCGTCTCCGCCGTGTGTGTCGTCTTCTTGGCTTCCGTCTTCAGCTCAGTCGGCAGCGCGATCGAGCGCTGCTGGTGTGGTTGGATCTTCATGTGCGTCTCCTGTTCCCGTCTTCGTACGCGACGGTGGAGCTATCTGGCGTCGCGCTCTTGCGATCCATCGTCGCGAGATTGCGAATGGGTCGAGCGCTGTCGGCGGCCGGCTGCAGATGTGGTGTGGAACGATCGAGATGAGAAACAAGTCGTTTCCCATCTGTCGTCGCCCGCCCGGCGCATCGCATCGCGGCGGGCCGGCGATGGTGACGCTGGCACCGGCCGTGGAAGGCCGGCGGGAGGAGACGCGAAGCGGCCGCAAGCAGGGTTGGCCACCCACAGAACGAGCCCTCCCAGGTCGCGCGGCCTGACGAGGAGAAAGCCTCGACGACGTTGGTGGCAAGGCTGGGTCAGCACGCCGTCTTGGCGTGGGTCTGACAAGGGTGAGCTCCGTGCGGACGGCGCTCGCCCGGTGGTGGACGCTGGATCGTCGAGGGCCGTCCCTCGACGGTGCCTGCGACGTGCGGAGGGGATGCGCGCGTCGACACCAACGACCGGGGAGGGCCGGCGCGAGCCCCATCGAAGCAACGGCAGCGTCCACCGCTGCCTTGCGTGAGCTGCATCTTGCGACCGGCGCCAGCTCAGCCGTCGTCGAGGCCGAGCTGCAGACGCAACGCCACGTCGTCGACAGGAAACACCCGCTCCGCCGGCGTCGACAACCGCGATGGCGTCGTCCGGTGCACACGCTGGGCGGCGACCTCAGCGCTGATGTCTTCGACGCCCAGCACCTCCTCGCCAGCGAGCCCGCGCAGCGACGGACCCCGCAGCCCGATCTGCACCGCCCGCCGCTCGAGCTTCCCGCCCGTCGGCCCATGATCGGGATCCCATTGCAACCGCACCGACGACGCCGCCGCCTGCCACGCCTCACGGGTCGCATAGCGCCTGCGGTCCCACGTCGACGGCACTGCCGCCCGCAGCCAGCCGACGAAGGCCGCGCGCCTCACCCGCAGCACCAACACGCGCTCCTGATCGACCGCCGTTCCCCACGACGAGCGGAACATCATCCACAGGAAATTCGGCTTCACCCACGTCATGCGCTCGAACGAGAAGCCGCCGCCGCCGAAGCCGCCGCGCTCGACGCACGCGTCAGCGATCGAGGCCTTGAACGCGGCGTAGACGCAGACGCTGTCGTCGTCGAATTGAGCGAGGACGTGCCGCCCTGCCCGCGGCCACGCCTTCACCTGTGCTTCGTAGGGTTCCCAACGCAAGGTCATGCGCTGAGACGCGCGCCTACTTCTTCTTCTTCTTCTTCTTCTTCTTCGCGGGCTTCTTCGCCGGCTTCTTCGCGGGCTTCTTCGCAGCCTTCTTCTTCGCAGCCGGCTTCTTCTTCGCCGACTTCTTTGCAGGCTTCTTCTTCGCAGCCGGCTTCTTCTTCGTCGCTTTTTTCGCGGTCTTCTTCATCGGCGACTTCGACGGCTTGCCCTCGCGCAACGGGTCCAGGATCGCGCGGATCGCCTTGGTGACGGCGTCAGGCGTCTGCGTGCCATCGACGCGCTTCAGGATCTTGCCGTAGAGGCTGGTCAAGGGCGCGGTCTCGTTGTGAAACTTTTCTAGCCGCTTGTTGACGGATTCAAGTGTGTCGTCTTTGCGATGATCGAGGCCAACATTCCCGCACTTGTCGCAGGTGTTCTCGACCTTCGGCGGCATCGACTTCAGGTGATAGATGCTGCCGCACTTCGGGCACGAGCGACGGTGGATCGTCCGCTCACGGACGATCTCGTCGGGCGCGTCGACGCCGATGACGACGTCAATCTTCTGGCCCTTGCTCTTGAGCATCGCGTCGAGCGCCTCGCCCTGCGGAATGGTTCGCGGAAAGCCGTCGAGCAAGAAGCCGTTCTTGCAATCGTCTTTCTTCGTCCGCTCAGCGATCATCGCGATGACGATGTCGTCGGAGACGAGGCCACCGCCGTCCATGATGGCCGCGGCTTTTTTGCCGAGCTCGGTGCCGGCGGCCTTTTCGGCGCGCAGCATGTCCCCCGTCGACAGCTGAGGAATCCCGTAAATCTCCACGAGCCGCTTCGCCTGCGTGCCCTTGCCTGCTCCGGGAGGCCCAAACAAAATCGTTCTCATATCCCTCTCAAGCGCCGCGGACGCGGACGAAGTCAGACCGGCCGCGGGTGCTACGCCGACGACGACGACGACGGCAATGGCCTTCACCGCGGCATTTACGCGCTACTCGACCCGCCGGATCAGCACGCGCCCGGCGCCGCACGGACCGTCCGGCGCTGGGTCGCAAAGGAACGCCTCCGTGGGCTGCACCAGCATCGTGCCGATGACGGCAGAGTCTCCGACGCCGACGACGACGTCACCGTCGCCGCCCTCGACCTCGATGGACGCGGCGGTGGCGTCGCCGCGAACACGAACAGGAGGCCGTCGTCGTCGCTCACTTGGACGAGCGCAGTGAGAAAGCTGCGGCTCGGCGTCGTCTCGAAGGTGTCGACCTCCGCCCAGGCGTCGACCGAGGCATCGCCGTTTGGCGCCGCGAGCGCGACGTCATCGGGCACGTCGGCGAGGCGGGAGCCGCTGGTTGCTCTCGACCTCGCGCAGGACAACGCGAGACGCGCCGTAGTCCTCGACGTCGACGGAGATGTCGTCGAGGCGATTGCTGCGCGAACCGCTGATCTCCGGCACCGCTGCCTGCACGCACGGCGGCGGCGCACAGCCAACGACGAGGAAGCCGGAAAAGAAGACGCCCGCGGTGAGGCGGGCGTCTGCTGCGCTGCGAAGCCGGAGCCTCAAGCGATCTGCGGGGTCGAGGGGTCGGCGGGGACGACCTCGGTGTTGCTTGACGTGCGAGCACGACCCTTGATGCGGGGACCGGTCGGTCCAGCGAAGCCGTCGTAGTGGCGCGTGATCAGGTGGCCTTCGATCTGTTGGGCGGTGTCGAGGGCGACGCCGACGACGATCAAGAGGCCGGTCCCGCCGAAGTAGAAGGGGACCTGGTTGCTGACGCCCTTCTGGATCAGGGTCGGCAGGATGCAGACAACCGAGAGGTAGACGGCGCCAGCGAAGGTGATGCGGGTGAGCACGTGGTCGATGTACTCGGCCGTCTCGCGGCCCGGACGAACGCCGGGGACGAAGCCACCGAACTTCTTCAGGTTGTCGGCGACATCGACCGGATTGAACACCATCGCCGTATAGAAGAAGGCGAAGAAGATGATCAAAAGGACGTACAGCGACATGTACTGCCACGTGCCGGGCTGCAGCGCGGCCTGGATCGGGCCGGCCCACTCTAGCTGGTCGGCCAACGACGCCAGCGTCGCGGGGAACATCAGCAAGGACGAGGCGAAGATCGGCGGGATGACGCCTGACGTGTTGACCTTGAGCGGCAAGTGCGTGGCCTGACCACCGTACTGTTTGTTGCCGACAATGCGCTTGGCGTACTGCACCGGGATGCGGCGCTGGCCACGCTCGATGAAGACAATGGCGAAGATGACGATGAAGATGACGAGGCCGAGCACGGCGATCTCGTAGCCTTGGTACGTGCCTTCGCGGATGCCCAGGCCCGTCGAATAGACGGCGCGCGGCAGGCCCGAGACGATGCCTGAGAAGATGATCATCGACGTGCCGTTGCCGATGCCCTTCTCTTGGATGCGCTCGCCGAGCCACATGATGAAGGCCGTGCCCGTCGTCAGGGTCAAGATGGTCATGGCCGTGAAGCCGAAGCCACCAAACGCCGTCGCCCAATCGGGGTTCACAGCGCTCTGGCCGTTGTGGACGATGCCCTTCAGGTACTGCGAGAGCATGACGCCCTGGACGACCGAGACGATGATGGAGCCGTAGCGCGTGTACTGGTTAATCTTGCGACGGCCTTGTTCGCCCTCTTTCTGCAATCGTTCAAGCGCCGGGATGACCACGGTCATCAGCTGCATGATGATCGACGACGTCACGTACGGCATGATGCCGAGCGCAAACACAGAGCCCTGCTCGAGCGCGCCGCCAGAGAAGAAGTTGAAGAGGCCGAGGAAGCCACCACCATTGGTGGTGCTGCCGGCCATCAAGACATCATGCAACACTGTACGGTCGACACCAGGGGTGCTGACGAAGATACCGATTCGGTATGCCGCCAACAACACGAGTGTAAAGACAATGCGCTTCCGCAGCTCGGGGATGCGGAACATGTTGACGAGACCGGAGGCCATCGGAACCTCGAACAAAGAGACTGGCGCCGCTTCCCCGAAGCGAAGACGGCGCCAAGAAAGCAAGAGCCAAACCCGCCGCCACAAGAAACGTGGAAGACGGGCGTCGGGTATGGGTTAGGCGCTGACCTTGGGAGCGTCAAGGACTTCGACCGTGCCGCCGCGGGCTTCGATCTTCGCCTTCGCGCTGGCCGAGATCGCGTGGACCTTGACGGTCAGCTTGAAGCCGAGCTCGCCAGTGCCGAGGATCTTGACCTTCATCTTGGTCTGGGTGACCAGGCCCGAGGCGATCAGGGCGGCGACGTCAACGACGGCGCCAGCTTCGAAGCGCTCGGCCAAGCGGCCGACGTTCACCGTCGTGAAGTTCTTGCGGAAGTCGAAGTTCTTGAAGCCACGCTTGGGCAGGCGACGGGCCATCGGGAGCTGACCGCCCTCGAAGCCAGGGCGCACGTTGCCGGACTTGGTCTTCTTCTGACCCTTGTGTCCGCGACCGGCGGTCTTGCCGTGTCCCGAAGCGCGGCCGCGGCCGAGACGTTTCTTGTTTTTGCGGGCGCCCCAGGGGGCAACGAGGTTGTGAAGTCCCTGGATCTCGTTCTCGGTCGACATGTTATCTCTCCTTGCGCCCGTCATCTCACTGTCTGGTGGATGACGAACTTGGATGGTAAAAAAAGAGGTACCCCGGGAGCGTTCCCGGGGTTGAAGTCACGCCTTCTTCTTGGCGGGCTTCTTCGTGGACTTCGGCGTTCCATCGGCGTTCTTGTGGCGGAGGCCGAACAGCGCTGCCTCGCCCTTGAGAACTTCGACGGCGACAAGGTGCTGGACCTTCTCGACCATGCCACGGATGGACGGCGTGTCGCGCAGCTCGACCGTGTGGCCGATGCGACGGAGGCCGAGGCCTTTGAGGATGAGCCGCTGGGACTCGGGCTTGTGCGACAGACCCTTGAGCTGGGTGACGCGAATCTTGAGGGTATCGGCCATGATGAAATCTCCAATCTGCTGAGCTCAACCGTCACGTGTTGGCGTGACGATCGAGCGCATCAGGTTCAGGCGTGAGCGCCAGGCTGCGTGTGGTTCTTGTCTTTGACCGGAGCTTCTACGCCACGGCGGGCGGCGTGCTGCTCGGCGCTCTTGAGCTTCATGAGCGCGTCAACAGTGGCGCGGACGACGTTGTGCGGGTTCTTCGTGCCCAGCGACTTCGTCAAGATGTTGTGGACGCCTGCGGCCTCGAGGACGGCGCGGACGGTGCCGCCGGCAATGACGCCAGTACCGTCGGAAGCAGGGCGAAGGACAACGAGACCGGAGCCAAAGTGGCCCTTGACCTCGTGGGGGATCGACGTGCCCTTGAGCGACACCTTCATGAGGTGCTTCTTGGCCTGGTCGGTGCCCTTGCGGATGGCTTCGGGAACTTCGTTCGCCTTGCCGAGGCCTACGCCAACGTGGCCGTCGCCGTCGCCGACGACGATGAGGGCGGCGAAGGAGAAGCGTTTGCCGCCCTTCACGACCTTGGCGACGCGGTTGATGTGGATGACGCGCTCGGTGAGCTCACCCAGGGATTCGGGATTGATCGGCTTTTCGGACATTCTGTTTATCCTGGAATCTAAGGGATTAGAGGGAGAGACCGGCTTCGCGGGCGCCGTCGGCGACTGCGGCGATGCGGCCGTGGTAGCGGTAGCCGTTGCGGTCGAAGACGACGGCGGCGACGCCGGCCTTCTTGGCGCGCTCGGCGATCAGCTTGCCGATTTCTTTCGCGGCGTCGGACTTCTTCTTGCCCTTGATCGCGTCACGAACCGCTTTGTCGAGGGTGGAGGCAGCCGCCAACGTCTTCGCCGTGTTGTCGTCGATGACCTGGGCGTAGATGTGGGTCGCGCTGCGGAACACGCTGAGGCGCGGACGGTCAGCGGTGCCCTCGACACGCTTGCGGATGCCGAGTTTGCGCTTGATGCGCGTGGCTTCCTTCGGGTTCTTGCGGCGGAGTGTGGCGAGGTCGACTTTACGCATGATACTGACTCCTGAGGGTAGCGAGCGCTTTGTTGTTGGGTGCGCTGACTGCCTCGTTGAGAACTTGAGGGGGTCTGGCGCACCGACGGACCTTTGAGAAGGCCCATCGGCGCAGCCAGAGAAGAATCACTTCGCGCCGGACTTGCCTTCTTTTTGGCGCGGCTTCTCGGTCGAGTGGCGAACACCCTTGAGCCCGTAGGGGTCTTTGTTGACCGGGCGGAACGAACGAATCTTCGCGGCGGCTTCGCCGAGCAGCATGTTGTCAGCGGCCGAGAGGACGATGTGCGTCTTCTTCTCGTCGGTGACCTGGGCGGTGACACCTTCGGGCAGCTTGTAGACGATGGGGTGCGAGAACCCGAGCGTCATGTGCAGCTCTTTGCCCTTGACCTCGGCGCGGTAACCGACGCCCTGGATGTCGAGGTCCCGGCTGAAGCCCTTGTCTGCGCCCTTGACCATGTTCTGGATCAGGGTGCGGGTGAGGCCATGCAGCTGCTTGTTGAGGCGTCCTTCGTCGGGGCGAGCGACGACGACATTGCTGCCGTCGACGCTGACCTTCATCGCCTTGTGGGGCGTGAAGGACAGTTTGCCCTTGGGGCCTTCGACTTTCACTTCACCGTTGGAAACGGCGACCTTGACACCCTTGGGGATGACAACAGGCTTTTTTCCGATGCGGGACATGAATCACCAGATCTTCTGAAAAGGGAGAGGAAGCGGAGGCGCGAACAACGCGCCCCGGGGCATCACCACACGGTGCAGAGGACCTCGCCACCGACGCGATCCTTGCGCGCCTGGTGGTCGGTCATCACGCCGCGCGACGTCGACACGATCGCCATGCCAATGCCACCGCGAACGGTGGGCAGCTGGTCAGCGGACGAGTAACGGCGCAAGCCGGGCTTGGAGATGCGCGAGAGACCCTCGATGACGGGCTGCGAACGCTCGTCGTACTTGAGGGTGACGTTGAGAACGGCGCGGCCGTCGACGTCTTCGGTACCGAAGTCTTCGATGTAGCCTTCGTCCTTGAGGATCTGGGCGATGCGAACCTTGAGCTTGGAAGACGGCGCCGTCGTCGTCTTGTGCTTCGCCATCAAGGCGTTGCGCAGGCGAGCGAGGAAATCGGCAATGGGATCGGTCATCATAGTGGTTTGACCTTCAGTATCTGTTGAAAGTTGAGAACAAGATCACTTGCGGAACGGCATACCGAGATGCGTGAGCAGGGCTTTGCACTGCTCATCGTTCGGTGCCGACGTCACGAACGTAATGTTCATGCCGCGCAGCTTGTCGACCTTGTCGTAATCGATTTCGGAGAAGATGATCTGTTCTTTCAGACCAACGGAGTAGTTGCCGCGGCCGTCCATCTTCGCCGGGACGCCGCGAAAGTCGCGGACGCGGGGGAGGGCGAGGTTGACGAAGCGGTCGAGGAATTCCCACATGCGTTCACGGCGGAGCGTGACCATGGCGCCGATGTTCATTCCTTCGCGCAGCTTGTACGTCGCGATGGACTTCTTCGCGACCGTCAGCACGGGCTTTTGGCCGGCG
>JANNAY010001023.1:0-6602 GCA_031384945.1 Deltaproteobacteria bacterium | reverse complement strand
CGTGGGGGCATCACCTCACATCCTTGTTGTTTCACGCGACCAACGCGGCGCTGCTTCTTCTGGTCGTGCACCAACTGCTGGGCCGGCGCGACCTCGCTGTCGTCGTCGCTCTCGCCTTTGCCCTGCACCCGCAGCGCGTCGAGTCGGTGGCGTGGGTCTCTGAGCGCAAAGACGTCATCAGCGGCTTCTTCTTCTTGTTGATGCTGTGGAGCTACACGATCGGTCACCAGCAAAACCGGCCGAAACAGCGGCTTTTGGCGGTCCTGTGGCTCACCCTGGGCCTGCTCGCGAAACCGATGTTGGTGACCGCGCCAGCCGTCCTGATTCTCGTCGACGTCGGCTTCCTCGGCCGCTTCGACGGCACGCTGCGTCGCGCGGTGGTGCTGGTCGCAGAGAAGCTGCCCCTGTTCGCTCTGTCAGCACTCGAGTCGTGGGCGACGGTGATCGCGCAGCAATACGTTATCGATAATGCCGCTGTCGTTACTTCTGACATGAGATGGCGGAACGTACTGTTATCGCTTGATAGATATGTGGAGAGCTTGGTCGCCCCCCGCGATTTGCTTCCGTTTTATGCGATGCACGCTGAAGAGTGGACGGCGGCCAGACTGAGCTTGTCCGCTGCGCTGCTCGTCTCGCTCACGGTCGTCGCCCTTGCCTGCGCACGTCGAGCACCACCCGTGCTCGTCGGCTGGCTGTGGTTTCTCGGGACTCTGGTGCCGGTGATCGGCGTGATTCGGGTGGGCGGGCAGGCAATGGCGGACCGCTACACCTATTTGCCGCACATTGGATTGTGGATCGCCCTTGTCGTCGCGGTCGATCGCTTTGTATTGCCGCGATTGCGCCACCGGATCGTTGTCGGCATCGTCGTCGCTTTCGTCGTCTGGCTCAGCATCTGCGCTGCGTTGACACGCGATCAGATTCGCGTTTGGAGTTCGTCAGAGGCGCTGTGGCGGCGCTGCCTCGAGGTGGATCCACTCAACGCCGGTGCCCACGGCATGCTGGCGCGGCTCTGCCTCGATCGCGGCGATCTCGCGTGCGCGCTGGAGCACTCGTCGCAAGCAGTCGGCCTCGGAGCGACAGAGCCGACGTTCCACCACACATTTGCCTTGGCCCTGCTGCACACGAACCGACTCGAACTCGCGGAAGAAACTGCACACAACATCCTCGCCAACGGACCGTCGCCGCTGGCGTGGCGGGTCCTCGGCGACGTCGCGCGCGCCCGTCACGACTGCAAGAGCGCGTTGGCGAACTACCGCCTCGCCGCGTCGCTCGGCGAGAACGTCGACTACGAGGCCGCTCGCTGCCACTTCGAGCTCGGCGACCACGAACGCGCCTACGAGATGCTGAAACAGCTCGTCGACGCGCTGGGCCCGCGCGCTGCTGGGCCGCACTACTGGCTCGGTCGCGTGCAGCAGGTTCGCGGGCAGCCCGATGACGCGCGGCGACTCTTCGGCATCGCGCGCGCCTCGGCGCTCGAGCACGCCGACCCCGAGCTCGTCGGCAAGATCGACGCGGCGTTGGCGACGTCGCCGCCATGACCGGCTGGGAACGCATCGCGCGCATGCGTTCAGTGTGGCTCGCGCTGTTCTTCTTCGCCGCGACGTTCGCGCTCTTCTCCAGCGTGCTCGGGCTCGACTTTATTCTTTATGACGATCCGTCGTACGTCACGAGAAATCAATACGTTAAATCGGGATTGAGTCTCGATACACTGCACTGGGCATTCACGGGGTTCGCGGCGGTCAATTACCACCCACTCGCTTGGCTGTCGCACGCCCTCGACGTCGAGCTTTGGGGCATGAACCCGTTCGGTCATCACCTGACGGCGCTCATGCTGCACGCCAGCAGCGCCGCCCTGATGTTTCTCGCTGCCGAGGCGATGTTGCAGCGCCGCGGCATCGCTCTCTTCGTCGCCGCTGGCTTCGCCTTTCACCCGCAACGCGTCGAGTCGGTGGCCTGGGTTGCCGAGCGCAAGGACGTGCTGGCGACCTTCTTCTTTCTCTTGATGCTGCTCGCCTACGTGCACGGCCACCGCCACAACTCGCCAGCGTTGCGCGTCGCTGCGGTGCTGGCGTTGATCCTCGGCATGTTGGGCAAGCCGATGTTGGTGACAGCGCCAGCGGTGCTCGTGCTGGTCGACATCGCCTTTCTCGGCCGCTTCGATGGCAAGGCGCGACAAGCGTTGGTGATCGTCGTCGAAAAGTTGCCGCTGTATTTTCTCGCAGCGCTCGACTCGTGGGCGACGACGCTGGCGCAGCAGCCGGCGCTCGACATGACCGACGGCTTCACCATGAGCGACCGCGTGCAGAACTCCGCGAGCGCGCTGGTCGTCTACGTCGAGAAGTTTTTTGTACCTCAAGGTCTGTCGACCTTTTACGCAGTGCACGTCGCCGGCTGGGGCTCTGTCGTCGTCGGCGTCGTCGTCATCGTCGTCGGCGTCGTCGTCGGCGTCTTCTTCTACGGTCGTCGGCGTCGCGGCGTCTTGATCGGCTGGCTGTGGTTTCTTGGAATGCTCGTGCCCGTCATCGGCATCGTGCAGGTCGGCGCGCAGGGCATGGCCGATCGCTACACGTATTTGCCACACATTGGATTGCTGATCGCGACGGCATCCATGGCTGAGGCGCTCTACGACGCCCGCGTCGCCGCCCGCCGCTACCTCGTCGTCTTCGCCATCGGCTGGATCGGCATGTGCGCCGCGTTCACACGCGCGCAGATCGAGATCTGGCGCTCGACCGAGTCGATGTGGCGTTGGGCCATCGACCTCGAGCCCGACAACGCCGCCGCCCACGGCATGCTCGCCGGCCTCTGCCTCGACAAAGGCGACGACGCCTGCGCCCTCGAGCACGCCGCCGCAGCCGTGCAGCTTGGCACTGCGAACATCCGCTACCACGAGAACCTCGCCATCGCCTTGGTGCGCACTGGCCACCTCGACGACGCCGATGCCGTCATCCGCGGCATCGTCCCGGCGCAGGCGTCGCCCATCTCGTGGCGGTTGTGGTCCGAGGTCGCGCGACGGCGCGGCGATTGTGACACCGCCGTCTCGCGCATGCGCATCGCGATCTCTCAGGGCGAACGCGTGGGCGTCGTCGACGGCGAATGCGCCGCCGAGCTCAGAGCGCTGATTTCGCCGTGAGTCAGCGCGGCAACGCGAAGACGACGCCTTCGCCGGCGTCGTGGGCGCGGACGTCGTCGAGGGCGGCGTCGGCGCGGTCTTTGGCGAATTCGGCGAAGCAGGCGGCGCGGAAGCTGAGCGCGCGCCGCGTCCACAGCGGCGGACCCAAGCGATCGAGCAGCGCCACGCAGTCGGGACCGGGCTGCGCCGTGCCCCGCGCGCGCAGCAACAGGTTCATGCGCGCGCGCTCGAACGACGCGTTGATGAAGGGTTCGGCAAAGGCTTCAGCGACGGCTGTGTCGACGGGTTGTTGGTCGAGGCGCAAGAACAAGCGCGCGCCGATGCCCACAATCGGAAAGCGCTCGACGCGCAGCGCCGCCGCCGCCTCGTTCAGCCGCTGGTGCACGAGCGCGCGATCTTCTGTCGTGGCGCCCGTGATGGCGCCGCGCGTGATGGCGGCTTGTGCGGCGATGACGGCAGCTTCGGCGGCGAAGCCGTCGGCTCTGACGGAGGCGAGGACGGCGTCGAGGTCGTCGCCGGGTCCCGTGGCGTGGGCGATGGCTTCGGCGGCGGCCAGGCGCTCGAGCGCGTCGCGCGGCGGCGTGATGGCGAACAGCGCCGAGGCGCCCGCGATGTCGCCGGTGGACCACGCCGCCATGGCCGGTCCGAGCACGGCCGCGCCGCCCGGCGGCTGGTCGCCCTCGAGCGCGGGCGAGTGCAAGCGCGACCGCGCGACCACGGCGTCGTCGACGGCGCCGCCCACGACGTCGATGCGGTCGGCGCGCCGCTGGCTCGCCGCCACCAACAACATGTGACGCACCGACAACGCCGCGCCCTGCCGGCCCACCGTGCGGGCGAACATGTACTCGAGCGCGTTGTTGTCGTCGGTGTTGACGACGTCGGCGGTGGCGGCGACGGCGTCGACGAGGCTCTGGTTGCCGACCAACAAGCCGAGAAATTCGTCCACCGATGTGACGACGAACAAGTGGCGAAAGGCGCTCTTCAGCGGCTCTTGCGCGAGCAGCGCGCCGAGCTGTGCGACGTCGGCCGTCTGATGGCGGTCGGTGGCGATGAACAAGAGATCGCCCGGCGCCAACTGCCAGAGCGTCACCTCTTTGAACTGTGACTTGAGCGTGGCGGCGACGGTGGCGACGGCGTCGGCGCCGACCTCGTAGCCCTGCATCCACTGTCCGAAGGTGCCGCCTTCGTTCAGGTGCGCCTTCACGCCGGCGTAGAAATCGGTCGAGTAGAACGACGCCAGCCCCGAACGGTACGGGTTCGACGGCTCAGAGAGAATCAAGTCGTACGACAGCTTCGACGTCAGCAGCACCTCGCGGCCGTCGCCGATGATGGTGTTCACCTTCGGGTGGTGCACGACGTTGGCGTTGCTGTCTTTGCAGAGCTCGGCGAACTCGATGAACGCGGGCTCGATCTCGACGACGTCGACGCGCTCGACGCCGGGCACCTCGCCGAGCCAGCCCGCGGTTTGTCCGGTGCCCATGCCGATGACGAAGCCGGTCTTCACGTGTCCGTGCAAGAGCGCCGGCACCAACGCCGACCCGATCGCCGTCGGCGCGTCGAGCAGCGAGTTGCCGTCGCTCTTGCCGTTGACGAGCGGCGAGAAGCCCATGTTGTTGGTGACGCCGACGACCGACTCGCGTCCTTCGCGCTCGTACAAGATGCGCTGCGCTTCGCTCTCGACGCTGCGCAGCTCGTTGGCGGTGCGCGCGCCCAGCTCGGCGCGGCCGGCGCCGATGGGCTGGTGGCGCCAGACCGCGCTCGGTCCGTCGACGCGGACGACGGCGATGGCGACGACGACGCCGGCGACGATGACGACGAGCTTCTTGGCGCCGAACAACCCCAGCACGACGGCGACCACGACGAGCAGCAAGACGGCGCCGCGCCACGTGCCGATGGCGCCTGCAGCCGGGATGACGAAGAAGCCGCCCAGCAACGACCCACAGATCGAGCCGAAGGTGTTGGCGGCGTAGACCTCGCCGGCGTCGCGCCCGACGTTGTCGGCCGCCTCACCGCGCAGCGCGATCAACAGCGGAAATTGAAAGCCGCACAAGAGCGCGAACGGCAACACGAGCACCGCGGTGACGAGCACCCAGCTGACCGCCAGTGTCGAGAACGACGGCGCGCCCCACTGGCGCAGGTGCCACGTCAGCAACGCCAACGAGTCGCCGATGAACAGCGGCAGCGCCAACAGCACCGCGCCGCACAAGAACGACGCCGCCAACATGCCGAACGTCGGCTTCGCCGGCGCGGCGACGGCGTAGGCGGCGCCGCCGATGCCGATGCCGGCGAGGGCGACCGCGAGGACGACGCCGAAGCTGTACGTCGACCCGCCCAACAGGGGTGAGGCGACGCGGTACCAAACGAGCTCGCCCAACAAGAAGACGAAGCCTGAGGCAAAGGCCGCGACCCGCAGCGTCTGCAACAACGTCGACGCCTTCTGCTTCTTCTTCTCTCTCTTCTCTTCTTGCTGCTGCTGTTGCGTCTGGGCCGGCATCTCTGGCGCGCGCTTCGCGAGGGCGCGGGCGACGAGGCCGACGACGGCGTTGACGAGGGCGGCGAGCCACAGCGTCTGCCGGCTGCCGTAGATCTCGAGCAAGAAGAACGTCGCGGCGACGGCGCCGACGACAGCGCCGCAGGTGTTGATGCCGTAGAGCCAGGCGATGCCCGAGCGTCCGGTGTCGTCTCTGCGGGTGACGGCGCGGGCCGCGGCGGGCAGCGTGCCGCCCATGCAAACGACCGGGAGGCCGATGGCGATGGCCGTCAGCAAGATGCGCAGCGGCGTGGCGAAGAAGCCGAGCATCGCCTCACCGCCGGCGGCCAGATAGATCGCGCGCAGCGCCATCAGCACGAACGGCGACACCGCCGCCGACGCCGCCACGATCAGCTCGAGGTTGCCGTACAGCGCCAGCGGCCGCGTGCTGCGCTCGACGCGCTGGCCGAGCAGGTAGCCGCCGACGCCGAGGCCGCCCATGAACACGGCGAGCACTGCCGCGCTGCTCACCGTGCTCGCGCCGACGAGCAGCCGAAACTCGCGCAGCCAGACGGCCTGGTAGATGAGCGAGCACGCTCCGCTGCAGGCCAGCAACGCCGCCATGGTCGGCAGCCGTGTCGTTCCGCCCGAAGCACTCGCACTCATGCGCGGCACTCTGCACCGCGCGACGCCGTCACCGCCACCGCGTCGTCCTCATCGTGGCCCGCTCCTTCTCCGTCTTTTCTCCTCCCCTCCTACCCGTAGCGGCCGTGATGCTGAGTCAACGCGACAACGATTGAGCCGCAGCCACGGGGAGGAGGGGCTGGGGGAGGCTGGGGTGCCCCGCCCCGCGCGGCCTGCTCGGGGCTCGATCCTCCGACGACGATCCTGAAGGTGGTGGCGACGATCCTGACGGTGGTGGCGACCGTGACGGTGCTGGCGACGGTGCACGCCATCGCTGCCATCAGCAGCATCGCGCGATTGGATGATCGCACCCCGAAC
>JANNAY010001000.1:0-2788 GCA_031384945.1 Deltaproteobacteria bacterium | reverse complement strand
GGGTCGTAGGTTCGCAGTCGGCGCAAGGCGCGGGAAGACGCGGTTCGCCGGACGGATACGTTTCAGTCCGAATAGCAGAAATGCCCGAAGTCGGGGTCAGCCGGGTTGGGCGCAGTCGGATACAGCCGGGTCCGCCTGCTCGACGGAGCGCCCGCCGGAGGCCGGGGTCGAGCGCGCGGCGGTCGAGACGTCGAAGGCACCGGTGCCGCCGGATGTCGACGTCGAGAGCGCCACCAAGAAGCTGGATGACGACGGTCGCAGCATCGTCCCCGACGACTTCAGAGCACGACGCTGCGCCGCTGATTCAATGTCTGCGCGCTGGCTCGGTCAGGTAGGTAGCCTGCTCCATGAACGAGCTCGCCCGTTTCCTCGATGATCACGCCCCCGAGATCATGGCGAGCTGGGCCGAGCGCGCGGTCAACGTCGTCGGCGCCGACAGCGACGGTCTGCGAGAGACCTTCGAGCACGTGGTGCGCGGCGCCGCCGAGGCGCTGCGGGGCGACGACGGCACCGGCGACTCCCGAAGCATCGCCGGCGCCGCGCTGCGCGGATCGCGGCTGGCCGCCGAGGCCGTCGATGTCGCCCGCGCGCGGGTCTCGCTACGCAACACGATCCTCGACGTCGTCGCCGCCGCGGGCATCGACGTCTCGCCGCGCGACGTGCGCGTCATCGCCGATGCCGTCGACGATGCCCTGTCGGCCATGGTCGCAGACCAGGGACGTCGCGCCGACGTGCGCGCCCAGTTCGCCAGCAGCGCAGAGGTCGCGCGCATCCGCGCGCTGTTCGAGCAGGCCCCCGCCGGCTTCGCGGTCTTGCGCGGGCCGCGCCACGTCATCGAGGAGGCCAATGCCGTCGTGTGTCGCCTCTGGGGTCGCACCCACGAGCAGGTGATGAACCGGCCGCTCTTCGAGGCGTTGCCGGAGGCTGCCGGCCAGGGCTTCGAAGAGCACCTTGCCCAGGTGATTGCGTCGGGGGTGCGATTCGTTGGCCGTGAGCTGCCCGTGCGCCTCGAGCGACTCGACAGCGGCACGATCGAAGACGTCTACTTCGACTTCGTCTACGAGCCGCTCCGCTCCGACGACGGCGTCGTCGACGGCGTCATCATCGTCGCCACCGACGTGACCGAGGTGGTGCACGCCCGCCGCGCGCGCGACGCGGCGGCGGCGGCCCGCGAGCAGCACACCGAGCAGCAGCTGGAGTTCGCGCTCGAGGCCGGAGGGCTCGGGCACTGGCAGCTCGATCTCAGGAGCGATCGACTGCAGGTGTCCGACGGCTGGCTGAAGAACGCCGGCGTCGCCGCCGCCGACGTGCCGACCATGAGCGCGCTAGCCAAGGCGGTGCATCCCGACGACCGCGCCCGCTTCGACGACGCCGCCCTGCGCGCGCGCGCAAAGGGGGGGCTCTACGAGGTGGAGTTCCGCCTCACGCCCCGCGGGGGGCGCGAGCGTTGGATCCTCGCGCGCGGTCGAGCCACCGACGACGTCACCGGCACCCCGTCGGTGCTGACCGGCATCACGCTCAACACCACCGCGCGCAAAGAAGCCGAGCTCGAGCGCGACGAGCTGCTCCGCGAAGTCGCGGCCGCGCGCAGCCGCCTCGAGAAGCTGTTCACCGACGCGCCGGCCAGCGTCTGCATGCTCCGGGGTCCCGAGCACGTCTTCGACATGGTCAACCCGCGGTATCAGGCGTTCGCGGGCGCTGGACGGAGCTTGATCGGGCGCGCCGTCAAGAACGCCTTGCCCGAGACCGTCGAGCAGGGCTTCATTGAGCTGCTCGATCGGGTGTACCGGACCGGCGAGGCCTACGTCGGCCACGAGGTCCCGGTGCGGCTGGAGCGCGACCCCCACCGCGGCGTCGAGGAGGTCTGGGCGACGTTCGTCTACCAGGCGAACCGCGACGCCAGCGGCGACGTCGTCGGCGTCGACGTCTTCGGCTTCGAGGTCACCGAGCAGGTCGAGGCGAAGCAGCGGGCCGAAGCCCTCGTCGCCGAACTCGCGCGCCGCGCGGCCTTTGAAGAGCAGCTCATCGGCGTCGTCAGCCACGACCTGCGCAATCCGATCAACGCCATCGTGCTGGGCACCCTCGTCCTCCAGGACGCCGCGCTGAGCGAGGGCGACGCCATCCATCTCGGTCGCATCCGCCGCGCCGCCGAACGTGCCCATCTGCTCATCCGCGATCTGCTCGACTTCACCCAGGCCCGGCTGGGTGGCGGGCTGCGGGTCCAGCGCCGGTCCACCGACCTCGCCGCCGTCGCCCGCGACGTCAGCGCGGAGCTGCGCACGACCCACGCGGGCCGCGATGTGCACTTGGTCGTCGACGGCGACGTGAACGGCGAGTGGGACGCCGATCGCCTCGGCCAGCTGCTGCAGAACCTGCTGTCGAACGCGCTGCGCTACAGCCCCCCGACCAGCGACGTGGCCCTCGCACTGCGGCGAGAGGAGGACGTCGTCGTCGTCGTCGTCCACAACGTCGGTGCGCCCATCCCGGCCGAGCGGCACGCGACGTTGTTCGAGCCGCTCCAGCGCGCCGTGGGACAGGTCGACCCGACGAGCCGCAGCCTCGGCCTCGGCCTCTACATCGTGAAGCAGGTCGTCAACGCCCACGGCGGCCGCCTCTCGATGACGTCGACCGCCGACGACGGCACCACGTTCACGGTCCGTCTGCCGGTCGGGCGCGCAGGCCAGCCGGAAACGACGAAGCCCACCGAAGCCAGCTCCGCGTCAGGATCCATTGTGTAATCGAGCAATTTGCTGCGAAGGCGGCGATGAGCCGGCCTGCGTGGCCGGCT
>JANNAY010000990.1:0-2121 GCA_031384945.1 Deltaproteobacteria bacterium | reverse complement strand
CTTCGCACCAGATGACGACGCTGCTGAAGGCGTCGACGTCGGTGCCTTCGGGGATGTCGTATTCTTGTGCGCCGCGAGCGCCGGCGAGGTCGCCGAGGTCGACCGTGTCGTCGGGCCAGGCGTTGCCGTCGTTCATGCCCGCGGTCGGCTGACGGCTGAGACCCACCACGAGCGCCGGACCATTGAGCACCGCGAAGTCGTCGAGAAAGATGACGCGGTCACCTGTTTCGTCGAGCTCGATGCGCAAGCCGCCGCTGGTTTCGTGGTTCAGAGAAGTGAACGCACCGGTGTAGACGACGGCAGCGTCGTTGTTGACGTCGACGACCTGTTTGGCTTCGTCGGGGGCAGCGCCACAGGCGGACAACATGACGAACGACGCGGTGAACAGAAGAGCACGGTGCATATGAAGCCTCTCTTCCCTCTACGGTGCCGGGGCGGAATCAGTGACAACTGATTCGCAGTAGATCTGGTTTCAATTGCGTATAAATTCGCAGGGCCCTTCTGAAAAACAGAAGGGCACGTGCCGGGGTTGTGATGAAGAAGAGCCGCAAGGGATCATTCAAGAACGAGAACACACCGCCCCAGCGTCGTCAGGCGGCGCTCTGGGGTTGGCTGCCCGCCTTTCGCGCCACCGCAGAGACCGGTTCGCTGTCGGCGGCGGCACGCATGCTCGAGGTCTCACCGTCCGCCGTGTCGCGGTCGCTCAAGCTCCTCGAAGAAGAGATCGGCGAGGCCCTCTTCGACCGCGTCGAGGGCTCAGCCCTCCGCCTCAATCCCGCCGGTGTGAAGCTGTTCACGCAGGTGCGCACCGCCATGCGCCTCGTCGACGACGGCTTGCCCCATGCGGCCTCGCGCCGGCTGGCCCTGCCAGCAGGCGTCGATGTCGGTGTCGGCGGCGCCGCCGTCCGCGTGTACGACGACCTCGCTGTCGCCGTTCAATGGCTCCGCCTCGGCGAAGTCGAGGGCGTCTTTGTCGTCGGCCAGGAGCCGTGCCCGGAGGGCGTGGTGGGTGAGCCTGCAGATGTCCGCTGCCATTGGTGGGCGAGGGCCGCTGCCAAACCTGCGCCTCGGCGATGAGCGCGTCGCCGCATCTTCAAGAGGCTGCGCGTCGTGCTGTTTCGCGTGGGCAATTCAGCGTCCGAGGTCAGCGCGGCAGGTGCACCATGCCGAGGCTGATCCACACCGCGAACAAGAAGTACCCGGTCAACCACGCGACCTCCGGCCGCCACACCGACCAACTCTGCGTCGCGTGTCGCCGCTGCGCGGCATCTTGCAGGCCTTCGCGAAGGCCGAGCCTTCGCTCGCCGTCTGCGAGGCTCTTGCGCCAGCGGTGCACGTACATGGGGACGTCGACGATGATCATGAAGGCGACGTAGACGGCTGCGACGACGGCGCCGACGACCGCGACGACATGCCATGTCCCCGTGAGCTGCGGCGCAGCGATGGCGAGGCAGACGCCGACGACGGCGAAGACGACGGCCCACAACGACTCTTCGATGGCGTGCCCCAGATGACTGAGGGTGATGACGCTCGACCAACAGAAGCACTGTGCCAGCGTCAACAGCGCGACGACGACGACGCCGACGACGTCGTAGCCGGCGATGCCGGCGCGGCTGCCGACTTCGGCGACGACGAGGCCGACCTGGGCGGCGAAGCTGACCTCGGCGATGGTGGCGGCGCTGCGGCCGAGAGCGACGCTGGAGAACACCGAGTCAACAAGCACGGTTCTCTCGAGGTCGATGCGCGGCAGAAACGAGCGAAAGGCGCACACCGCCGTGTAGATGCCCGACAAGACAAGTTGGCGCCGGACATCGACAGCGTCGTTGTCGACGACGACGCAGGTGACGGCCCAGGCGCAGAGGTTGAAGACGGCGATGGCCGAGAGGCCCCGCCACCACAAGATCGTCTGCTTCGTCTCTGTGGTCATCGCTTGTCCTGCCGTACGCAGCGCGCTCGAGTATGTCGTTTGCGGCCGGAGCTTACGCGGCGAACCGCGAAACCACCGGCGGCGGTTGCAGCATCGACGTCATCTGTTGCCGCACCTGGTCGATGAAGCCGCCGAGCGGCTGCGGCCCGGGTCGCATCGGAGCACCGATGCGGATCTCGACACGAATGGAAGGC
>JANNAY010000927.1:0-2707 GCA_031384945.1 Deltaproteobacteria bacterium | reverse complement strand
CTGGGTCGGGTGCCAGGTCGCGTAGGTGGCGCCTTCGACGTCGAGGTCGACGCGTTCGCCGGTGACGACGACGCTCATGGTGTTCCACGCCGTCTTCACCGTCTCGACGACGCGGGCGCGCGACAGCGGGCGCACGGATTTGCTGTTGGGTGCTGCGTGCTCTTTTGCATCGTCTTTTGAAACGGCCACGCGGCGAGCATAGACGACAGCATGCCGAGCCCAACCAGCGATGAAGCGAAACGCACCGCGATAGATGCCGCCAACGACGAAGGCTGCGTCGACGACGTCGGCGTCGTCCCCACGAACAAAGGCAAGGTTCGTGACGTCTTCGTCAAGGGCTCTGAGCTGCTGCTGGTCGCCACCGACCGCGTCTCCGCCTTCGACGTCGTGCTCGGCACCATCCCCCTGAAAGGACAGCTGCTCACCGAACAGAGCGCGTTCTGGCTCGAGCGGGCCGCGCAGGTCGCACCGACGCACCTGCTCGAGCGCGTCGACGCTGCTGTCCTGCGTTGCAAAAAAGCGCAGGCCTTTCCCGTCGAGCTCGTCGTGCGCGGACACCTCGCCGGCTCGCTGCTGCGCGAACCGAAAGAGACCCGCGGCGCGGCCTACGGCGTCAGCGTCGCCGACGTCGGCGCGTACCAGGCCTTTCCGACGCCGCTGATCACGCCGACGACCAAAGAGGCGGTCAGCGTCCACGACGAGCCCTGCTCATTGGCCGACCTCGTGAAGAGCGGGCGCATCGCGCAGAACCACCTCGACCGCGTCGTCGAGATCGCCCAGCAGCTGTTCAAGATGGGGCAGGCGCACGCCACGGCCCAGGGGCTGATGCTCGTCGACACCAAGTACGAGCTCGGCCTCGTCGACGGCCCCCGCGGCCCAGAAGTGACGATCATCGACGAGGTGCACACCGCCGACTCGTCGCGCTTCTGGGTGGCGTCGTCGTTCGCTGAGCGCACCGCGCGCGGCGAGGCCCCCGAGATGCTCGACAAAGAGAACCTGCGCCGCTGGCTGCTCGACAAGGGCTTCTCAGGCCACGGCGGCCCCCCCGCGCTCGACGACGCCATCCGCGCCGACCTCGCCGTTCACTATTGGACCCTGACCGAGCGGGTGCTTGGCCGTCCTTTCGTGCCGCAGGCCGGCGGCAAACAGCGCCTCGTCGAGGTCGTGCAGCGGTTCATGAGGTAAGCAACGACGCAATGCACCGTCTTTGCTTGAGAATCCGCTGGGGTTCGCAGACGATGCCGCCGTGCTTCTGCTGATCGACAAAGCCGGCAACATCGTCGCTGGCGACGCCGCGAGCCGCGCCGAGCTTGCCAAAGCGGCCGGTCGCTACAAGACGCACCGTGCTGGTTCGTTGATCGTCATGACCCTCGACGAAAACACCGGCGCTGTGGCCAGAGACGGCGAAGTGCTCGCCCTCGCCGGCGACGTCGCTGCTGTCGGCCTGCTCTCGCTGATGAACTTGTTCGGACAGAACCGCGAGACCGGGCGCGTGGTGCTGAAAAAGGCGCAGATCGAGCGCGTGGTGCTGATGCACAACGGCGACGTCGCCAGCATCGGCAGCAACCTTCCCGGCGACAGGCTCGGCGCGTTTCTCGTGCGCATGGGCAAGGTCAAAGAGTCAGACCTCGAGGCCGCGCAGCGCGAGGCCGAGCGCACCAACAAGCGCATCGGACAGGCCCTGCTCAGCAAGGGCCTCATTGACGCTCACGAGCTGTGGAGCGCCATCCAAGAGCAGATCACCGAGCTCTTCGCCGACGTCGTGCAGTGGACAGAGGGCAGCTTCACCCTCTACCGCGTCGCCCCTGGCTTTCAGTTTCCGACGACGCCGCCGCTGCCGATGCAAGGACTGCTGCTTGAGGCCGTGCGCCGCGCCGACGAGATGAGCGTCTACCGCGAGCGAATTCCGTCGGTGCAGGCGCGGCTGAGGCGCACCTCGAAACCGTCGAAGAGCGACGACGACCCCGAGCTTCAGCTCGCCAACGCCGCGCTGCAGATCTTCATCGGCGCGCCCAAGGGCGAGTCGTCGGTCGCCGACGTCTCCAAGGCCCTGCACGTCGCCGAATTCGACGCCACCCGCGCTTGCTACAACCTGCTCAAGCGCGGCCTCGTCGAGGTCGTCAAGGCGCAGCCCGGCGCGCCGGCGCTGAAGCTGAACAAAGAAGACCAGCACAAGATCGACGTCTTCAACCTCGCCTTTCGCGAGATTCACGACGAGGTCGTCCGCAGCGGCAAGCTCGAGCACTTTGTCGTCGGCGTCCGCAAATTCCTCAGCGACGAAGCGCACGCCTTCAACGCGCTGTTCAAGGCCGTCGCCCCCGACGCAACGGGCGCCCTCCCGGTCGAGATCCTCGCGAGAAATCTCGGCGCCCTCGTCGCCGAAGGACACGACGCAGGTGCTGTCATCAGCGAAGCCCTCAACGAACTGACTTTCTTTATGTTGTTTCAGTGCGGTGAATTGCTCGACCCACAGTCTGATGAGCACCTGGGTCGCCGCGTCCGCCTGATCGTGGTCGGCCAAGGACCTCTGCTCGCACAACTCGAGGACACAGCGGCGCAGGCCGGCGTCACCGATCGCGTGACGTTCACAGGCGCGATCACCGATCAGCAACTGATCGATCTGTACGCCGGCGCGCTCGCCGTCGTGTTCCCGCCCTTCGACGAGGATTACGGCTACGTGACGCTCGAAGCGTTTCTCGCGCGCAAG
>JANNAY010001238.1:0-3527 GCA_031384945.1 Deltaproteobacteria bacterium | reverse complement strand
GGCGCCGCAGCCTCCGCAGGAGGCGAGCGCCAACAGCAACAACGACGACGACAGGATCAAAAGGCTACGCATCCGCCCAGGCCAACGACGGTCGTCAGACACGCCAGCAGCAAGGCGCAGGCGAAGGCGAAGGCGAAGGCGAAGGCGAAGGCGAAGGCGAAGGCGAAGGCGAAGGCGAGGGCGAGGGCGAAGGCGAAGGCGAAGGCGAATCCGTCTGCCGCAGCACGGGCTGTCCCGCGGCGACGGGCTTCGGCGACGACGATGGCGCCGGCGTCGTCGTCGGCAAAGACGCACCCGGCGCCGTCCGCAGCCTGCGGGGCGGAGGGCTGGTCGCCAACTGCAACGCTGGCGCCGGCGTCGTCACCCCCGCGCTGCTGCTGCTGATGCTGCTCGCGCGGCGCCGTCGCCGCGCCCTCCAGGCCCTCGCGGTCGTCGTCGTCGTCGGCGCCCTGCCCGCCGCGGCGGCCCCCGAAGTCTCGCTCGAGCGCTTTCGCCCATCGACGGGCAGCGGCGGCATCCTCGACGTCGACGACGGCGACGCTGGCAACGCCCTCGACGTCGACGCCGCCCTGTGGATCGGCATCGAGCACAACCCGCTGGTGCTGTTCGAAGACAACGAACGCAAAGCCGCCGTCGTCGCCAACCGCGTCCACGCCGACGTCACCGGCAGCGTCACGGTCTTCGACTGGCTGTCGATAGGCCTCGATCTGCCAGTGGTGCTGTTTCAAGGCGGCGCCGCCGTCGACGACGACGACGCCTTTGCCGCAGCCGGCGGCTTCGTCGGCGCCGGCGACCTGCGCGTCGTGCCCCGCTTGCAAGTGTTGCAGCGCGAGCAGCACATCGTCGACGTCGCCATCGTGCCGTCGCTGACGTTGCCGACGTTCGCAGCCGAGAACGCCTATGTCAGCGAGCGCGCGTTTGGCTTCGCCCCCGAGGTCGACGTGTCGACGCGGCTCGGTCCGGTGCGGATGGCGTGCGACATCGGCTGGAAGTGGCGCGCCGACAAACGCGTCCTCGACCTCGACGTCGGCGCCGAAGTCTTCGCCCGCGCCGGCGTCGGCGTCGACCTCGACGACGCTGGCGTGCCGGTGTCGATCCTCGGATCGGTGAGCGGCGCTGTGCGCCCGCAGCCGTTGTCGTCGTCGTCGATCAACGAGGCGCCCGCCGAGGCCCTGGTCGGGCTGTCGTGGCACCCCACCCGCGTCGTCGACGTCAACGCCTACGGCGGCGTCGGCGTGCTCGGCGGCTGGGGCACGCCGGATTGGCGCGGCGGCATCAGCGTCGCCTTTCACTTCTCAAAGCCCCCCGAAGCCGAACGCAAAGCCGTCGTCACAGCCCCCGTCATCGTCACTGCCTTCGACGCCCCCGTCGCGGCCAAAGTCGAAGAAGCCATCGCCGTCGCCGTCGAAAGCAACGTCGACGACGACGTCAGAATTGAAGACGCCCGCCTCGTGATTCCGGAGCGCATCGAGTTTCGCCGCGGCTTCGCGTTCATCGATCCGGCGAGCTTTCAGCTGCTCGATCGCATGGCCGAGGTGCTGATCGCGCACCCCGAGGTGAAGAACGTCGTCATCGAAGGACACGCCGACGCCTGGGGTCCGGAGAACATCAACAAGTGGCTCAGCGAGCAGCGCGCCCGCGCCGTCAAAGACGCGCTCATCGTGCGCGGCGTGCCGGCGACGAAGCTGTCGACGGCGGCCTGGTCGGCCGAGCAGCCTGTCGGCGACGATCCGCGGGCGGCGTCCAACCGCCGCGTCGAGATCAAGCTTGAGCTCGAGTGAGCCTCAGAGGCCGAAGAACGCGCGCATCTTGTCGAGCAGGTCGCTCTCTTCGGCCTTGAGGCGCTTGGCGCGGGCGTCAGCGTCGGCGCCTTCTTTGGCGGCGCCGACCGAGACGCGGCGCTCGGCCAACAGCGTGGCGATGGGGGCGGCGATGTCCGGGCGCTGCTGGATGACCTGGCGAAACACCTCGCGATCGAGGCGCCAGCACTCGACGTCGGTGGCGGCGAGCACCGAGGCGCTGCGCGGTTCGCCGGTCAACAGCGACATCTCGCCAAACACGCCGTGCTCGCTCATGGTCGCGACCTCGCGTTCGACGCCGTCGACGATGACGCGGACGCTGACGTCGCCTTTGACCAACAAATAGAGCCAGTGGGCTTCGGCGCCCTGCCGCGTGATGACCTCACCGCGCGTGAACGGCGCGTAAACGAGAGCATCGGCGATCTCGTCGCGCTCTTTGTCGTCGAGGGGCGCGAACACGTCGACTGACTTGAGCGCCTCGACGCGGCGCCGGTGCTCTTCGAGCTGCTTGCGCTCGCGCCGCTTGTTGTTGTCTTCGGTGATGAAGAGCGCGTGCGCCGGCAGCGCCAGCGGAATGCCCTTGCGTTTGAGGGCGAAGTAGATGCGCGTGCGCACGAGCCCGTCGGTGGGGTCATCGACGGCGGCGTCGGTCAGCCAGTACCGCACTGCATATTTCGCCGTCGATTCGCCCAGATCCATCAGCACACAATTCGGCTTGGGATCAGCCGCCACATTCAACAGCGGCGCCGAGTGCAGGGCATCGACGACGGTGGCGATGACGTCGGTGGGCACGTGGCGAAAGTCGACCGTGAAGTAGACCCAGCGGCGCACCTGCCGCGGCTGCCCTTGTCTTTTGCCAAAGACGGTGACGTTGTCTTTCACCAGCTTCGAATTGGGCACATACACGGTCTCCCAATTTCGCGTCTCGATGGCGGTAAAGCGCCAGCGAATCTCGACGACGCGGCCGTTGACGTCGCCGACCTTGACCCAGTCGCCGACGTGAATGCTGTCGTCGAGCTGCAGCGCCAGCCCGCCGATGGTGTTGCCGAGCGTGTCTTGCAGCGAGAGGCCAATGACGGCGGTGACGACGGCGCTGGTGGCGACGATCGAGGTGACGTCGACGCCGGCGCGCTTCAAGACCAGCGCGGTGGTGACGGCGATGGCGCCGGCGACCACGAGGTCTTCGATGATGCGCGAGACGCCGAGCCTGGTCTTCGGCAGCACCACCTCGAACAACAACGTCGCTGAGCCGAAGACGACGACCCAGGCGAGCAACAAGCGCGCGATGACGAGGGCTTCGACGGCGACGCCGCTGACGACGCTGGCGACGACGATGGCGGCGACGTGGGCTGTGCTGAGGCCGACGAGGCCTTTGACGCCGCGCCGCTGCGTGCGGCCGAAGAAGCGGTCGAGCACGACGACGGCGATGACGAACGACAAGCCCCACACCGTGAAGTGCGCAGCGATGTTGGTCTGCAAAGAAGCGAAGAAGTCAGACACGGGCGCGGACCCTATCCGCATCGTCGCGCGTCAGGCGAGGAAGGCGGCCTCGAGCAGCGCGGCGGCGACCTTGGCGTCGTGGCGTGCGACGACGCGGCGACGTCCGACGCGGCCCTTTTCGCGCAGCTCGGCGACGGGCGCGTTGAGCGCTTTGACCATCGCTTCGACGAGGGGGTCGACGGCGCCGGCCGCGACGAGCCACCCACAATCGTCGTCGACGAGCTCGGG
>JANNAY010001231.1:0-5057 GCA_031384945.1 Deltaproteobacteria bacterium | reverse complement strand
GCCGAGCTCGTGGTTGCCCGAGGCGCCGTTCACCAGCACGGCGCCGTTCTTCAAGAGCTTGTGGTCTTCTACGACGTCGAGGGCGCCGCGGCCGGTGCAGCCGACGACGAGGTCGCCTTTGCCGCGGCCGGTGCTGCCCTCGGCAAAGGCGACCTCGTCGTCGGCTGCACCGGCCGCGGCGCCCTCGACGTCGTAGAAGACCACAAGCTCTTGAAGAACGGCGCCGTGCTGGTGAACGGCGCCTCGGGCAACCACGAGCTCGGCACCCAGAGCTTCGGCAAGCCCGGCAAGTGGTTCATGGAGATGGCGTTCGAGCCCGAGAAGCTCACCATTCGCAACGGCGGTGCCTCGTGCCTCTTCGGCGACGGCGCCGATCGCAAGCGCGTCGACCTCGGCAGCGGCGACCTCGGCTCGGCGTCGATGCACCGCGTGATGCGCGCCCGCGACACCGGCAAAGAAGTGCTCATCCTGCGCTCGGGACACGTCGTGAACCTCGGCCGCGATCTGCCGCCCGAGTTCATTCAGGTCACGCGCGCCCTCGTCTTCGCGTCTCTGCTGCAGTCGGCCTTCGAGCAGAAGCCCGGCATCGTCGACGTGAACCAAAAGACACAGCAAATGATCAGCGACGCCACCGACAAAGACTTGCAAGCGCTCGGGCTCTCCTTCGCCCGTCCCGACTTCAGCAAGCTCACGGGCTGGGATCTCTGACGCCGCCTCCTGCGACCTCACCGGGCTTCCACGCCGAATTCTTCGTTTGTTCGATTTCTATGGGCGCATTGCACCGCGGAATTTCTGCGCTGGTGTGACATGTCGCACCTGAAACGACACGGATCGGGGACATGTGTCCTCAGCCGATCCTCCAGATGCCTGCACAGTGCCTCTCATGAACACAGAGCGCTGGACCACGGTGGTTCATCGGACTGTGAAACGCCTCTCCGAGGCCAGGGAGATGATCATGTCCGTCCGCACCGTCTACGCCGCTGTTTTCTTCGTCGTCTGCTCCGCCGCTCTCGTCGCCTGCGACGGTCTCGTGCCGACCGGTGATTTGCAGCCCGGCTTCACCGCCTGCGGCGACGTCACCTGCCAACCCGGCCAGTACTGCGCCGAGGCCTCGTCCGGCTTCTGCTTGAACGGCTGCACCTCAGACGCCAACTGCGAAGACAACCGCGTCTGCCAGGACATCAACGACGTCACCGGCGAAGGCACCTGCAGCGAAGGCTCCAGCGAAGGAGAAGGGGAAGAAGGCGAAGGCGAACCCCAAGACGCCGAAGCCGCCTGCCTCGCCGCCTGCGACGCCTTCAGCGACTGCGGCATGACCGCCGAAGACAAAAACGGCTGCCTCAACGACTGCCCCGACCTCAGCGAGAACCAGCAGCGCGCCGTCGCCTCGTGCGCCAAAGACTCGTGCAGCGACACGCGCACCTGCCTCGGCATCGACTGCTTCAACGACGACGACTGCGGCGTCGACGAGCAGTGCGTCGGCAACTCCTGCCTCTGAGTTTCCTCTTCCTCAGTGGTATCGGCCGCTGGCTGGTGGGTCGCGGTACTGTGCGCGGCGATGGCCGACCTCGTCACGCGCGCCCGGCTGCGGGCCGCCTTTGATGCGCATCCGATCTGCGCGCCCCTCGTGAGTGGGGCGCGCGATGCGTTGTGGGCCGCCGGACGCCTCGCGAAGTTCGCGCCCGGCGAGCACCTGAGCCGCGAGGGCTTTGCCGTCGACTTCTACTGGCTGCTGCTCAGCGGCACGGTGCGCGTCTATTACGCCAGCGTCGACGGCGTCGAAGTGACGGTGAAGATCTTCGCGGCGCCGGCGGCGTGGGCCGAGATGCAGATCCTCACCGAGCATGTGCACACCGAAGACTGCGTCGCTGTCGAAGAAGCCCACGCCCTCTGCGTGCCGCGCGCGTTCTTCTTGCGCTTTCTCGATGAGCACCCGGCCTTCATGCGGCAGGTGCTCGTCGACACCTCGGCGCGGTTTCTCATCGCCGCGCAGAACGAGCGGGCCCTCGCCTTTCTCACCGTGCCTGAGCGGCTCGCGCACCTCTTGCTCTCGTACGTCCGCGTCTACGGCGACGACGACGGCGACGGCGTGCGCATCGACCTCAAGCTCTCGCACGAGCAGCTGGCGGCCGATCTGGGTGTGGTGAAGAAATCCATCACGCGCACGCTGTCTCAGTGGACAGAAGAAGGCGTGATCGTCAAAGAAGGCGCCCACTACCGCATCCCTGACCTCATGCGGCTGGTCGAGCTCTCGCCCAAGGGACTGTTGGGCGTCGACTGGACGACCGGCACGGCGGTCAGCAGCCGCCAGGTCGCCGATGACGACGGCGCGGTTCGCCCGCGCACGTCGCGCTGATCACACTTTTCATCGCGATCGGGGACATGTGTCCTCAGCGCTGCCGCCGATCGCTTGCACGATGTCTCCACTCCACCGTTCGTGGAGCGAGGAGCCACCATGCACAAGATCATCGCTTCCGTCCTTCTTCTTGCCTCTGTTGTCGGCTGCGCCACCACCACCGAGATCACCACGGCCCAGCCGGGCGCCCGCGTGATTCGCGAGTCCGACGACAAAGAGCTCGGCGTCACGCCCTACAAGCTGACGACGTCGATGTGGCTGTGGGAGTCGGAGAAGCTGCGCATCGTGCCCAAGCGCGGCGCCGAGAAATCGATCGAGATCAAGCGCTCTGAGGTCGACCTTGTGCCGATGGGCGGCGGCGTGTGCTTGTCGTTGACGGGCGTCGGCTGCGTCGCGGGCATCCCGCTGATCCTCGCCGGCGGCATGAAGCTGCCCGAGAAGACCGAGGTGAAGCTCGAAGAAGGCCCGTCGACGGCAAAGGCGTCGGCGAAGAATTCGACAAAGGCGTCGACGACGACGGCGACGACGAAGAAGGGGAAGAAGGTGGCGACCGCGTACTGAGCGTCTTGCTGCGCCTCGCGAAGAGCGCTCTTCGCGAGGCCACCCGTGCGCGCCCGCGGAAGCTGTTACACCGACCAGGCCGAGGGGCGCCGACGGGCCACGAGGGCACTCCACATGAAGCCGACTGATCGCGAGATCTGCAGACGCAACGCGCGTCGTGACAGGAGAGACGTGACGCCGTGAGCCGGCGACGTCGGGCGGACCGGCGCCTGCGCAATGCCGAGATCGTCGCCGTCGCCAAGCTCGAAGAGGCAAAGGGTCCCGCTGCCGTCAAGTTGCGCGAGGCCTTTGACGAAGCGCAGTCGACGCTGCGCCGCGCCGAAGGACCCGCCGACGCAAAACTACGCAAAGCCGAATTCGACGCCGACGCCAAGCTGCGCAGCGCCGAGATTCCGGCGCACGAGATCGTCGAGCGCGCGAAGGTCGTCGCCGACGCGACGCTGCAGCGGGCGCAGACGAACCTGCAGCGCGACGCCTTTGAGCGCTTCTTCTCGCTCTCGCTCGACATGATGTGCATCCAGACCGCCGACGCCCGCTTCGAGCGGGTCAGCCCCTCGTTCGACGCCCTCGGACACACGCCGGGTGATCTGCTGGGCATGCCGCTGCTGGACTTCATCCACCCCGACGACGCAGCGGCGACGCGGTCGGCGCTTGAGCGACGCACGCGCGGCGAGACCGTTCGCTTCGAGAACCGCTTTCGCTGCAAAGACGGCGCGTACCGCTGGCTCTCGTGGGTGAGCGGTCCCGACTCGGCCGGCACGCTCTACTCTGTGGTGCGCGACGTGACAGACACGCGACGCAGCCAGGAAGCGTTGGCATTGGCGAAAGACAACGCCGAGGCGGCGAGCCGCGAGCTCGAGTCCTTCAGCTACTCGGTCGCCCACGATCTGCGGACGCCGCTGCGCAGCATCGACGGCTTCAGCCAGGCGCTGCTCGAAGACTTCGACGACAAGCTCGACGCCGACGGCAAGCGCTACCTGTCGTTCATCCGCCAGTCGGCGCAGCACATGGCCCATCTCATCGACGATCTGCTCGCGCTCTCGCGCATCACGCGCGCCGAGCTGCGTCGCGCGCCGGTCGATCTCAGCGCCCTCGCCCACGCCGTCTTCGCACGGCTGCAGCGCGCTGATCCCGAGCGAACCGTGACGGTCTCGGTCGAAGAGGGCCTGTGCTGTCTGGGCGACGCCCGCTTGCTCGGCGTCGTGCTCGACAACCTGCTCAGCAACGCCTGGAAGTTCACCGCCCGGCGAGAGAACGCCCACATCGAAGTCGGCGCCGAGGTCATCGACGGCCGCGTCGCCTACTTCGTCCGCGACAACGGGGCCGGGTTCGACATGGCCTACGCCGACAAATTGTTCGGCGTGTTTCAGCGCCTGCACCGCGCCGACGAGTTCGAAGGCACAGGCGTCGGGCTCGCCACCGTCCAACGCGTCCTGCGGCGGCACGGCGGCCGCGTCTGGGCCGAAGGCGCCGACGACAAAGGCGCCACCTATCGCTTCACCCTCGAACAACCGGAGCCACCATGCCCTTCAACAACGACCGCGTGATCCTGCTCGTGGAAGACAACCCGCGGGACGCCGAGCTCACGCTGCGGGCGCTGAAGAAGAGCAAGATCCTCAACCCGATGTGCGTCGTCACCGACGGCGCCGAGGCCCTCGACTTCTTGTTCGCCCGCGGCCGCTACCTCGACCGCGCCGAGGCGCCGCTGCCGCAGCTGGTGTTGCTCGATCTCAAGCTGCCGAAGCTCGACGGGCTCGAGGTGCTCAAGGCCGTGCGCGACGATCCACGCACGCGGCTGCTGCCCGTCGTCGTGCTCACGTCGTCTGTCGAAGAGACCGATCTGGTGCGCAGCTACAGCCTCGGCGCCAACAGCTACATCCGAAAGCCCGTTGACTACGAGCGCTTCAGCGAAGCCGTGCGCCAGCTGGGTCTGTACTGGTTGGTGATGAACGAGACCGCCCCTGCTGGGCGGCCCGCATGAACCCGCAGGTCCGCGTCCTCATCGTC
Organism: Deltaproteobacteria bacterium; assembly: GCA_031384945.1. GTDB lineage: Bacteria > Myxococcota > UBA727 > UBA727 > VGSZ01 > VGSZ01. The sequence goes on along the minus strand of JANNAY010001231.1, from coordinate 133 downwards.
GAGGACATCGAGGCCGACGCGCTGCTCGTCACCCGCGCGCTGCGCGCCCGCTTCGATGTCGTCTCCGAATTGAGCCTTGACCTTGCGGCTTGGCCCTCGGTCCCCGATATTTCCGTCTATCCCAAAAAGCCCT
>JANNAY010001229.1:0-1759 GCA_031384945.1 Deltaproteobacteria bacterium | reverse complement strand
GCCGAGCTCTACCAGCAGCTCGGCTATGGCTCGCAGTGCCTGCTGCACTACCAGCAGGTCGTCGTCCTCTACGAACAGCAAGACCAACCGAAAGAGAAGATCCTCGAGATTCTCAAGCGGATGGTCGACCTCGACCCCGAGAACCTCGCCAGCCGCACGCGCGTCGCCGAGCTGTTCGCGCAAGCCGGCAAGCTGGCCGAGGCCACCGCCGAGCTGCGCTCGGCCTTCGACTACCTCAAGGGCCAACAGCGCTTCGACGACGCCCTGCGCGTCGGCGAGCGCACGCTGCAGCTCGACCCCAACGCCGTCGACGTCGCCGGCCAGCTCGCCGACATCTACATGTCGCGGCAAGACGCGAAGCAGGCGCTGGCAAAGCTGCAGGTCTGCTTCAAGGTCGACCCGCGCAACCTCGACGTGCTCGGCAAGATCGCCGAGGCCTTTCGCGCACTCGACCAGGTGCCAAAGACCATCTCTGTCTACAAAGAGATCGCGCGCATCCACGAGGCCAACTCAGACGCCGACAAGGCCCGCGAATCGTGGGCGCGCGTGCTCGACCTCGCCCCCGGCGACGACGACGCCGAGATCGCGCTCGGCCGCCGCGCCGCCACCGTGCTGGCCGCCGCGGCGCCGCCGATGCCCGCGGCGCCGGCCGTCTCACGGGTCAACCCCGAAGACGAACAGATGCAGCGCCTGCTCACCGAGACCGACGTCTATGTGAAGTACGGCTTGCGCGACAAAGCCATCGAGCACCTCGAGAAGATCTTTGCGATCCGCCCCGACCATTTGCCGGGTCTCGAGAAGCTGAAGCAGCTGCAGACGCAGACGAAGCAGCCGACGGCCGACACGCTGCGCCGCCTCATCGAGAAGGGCGACGAGGTCAACCACCCGAAGGTGGCGGAGTGGAAGGCTGAGCTGGCCCGCGTCGGCAAGGCCGCTCCCGCGCCAAAGCCTGCTGCTGCTGCGCCTGATGCGAGGGCGGCGAAGAAGCCGGCGCCGCCGTTGTCGACCGAGGGCGAGGTCATCCTCGTCGAAGAAGACGCGCCGCCGCCGCGCGCAGAGCCACGACCGCAGCCGCCGCAGCCGGCGAAGAGGCCCGCGCCGCCGGTGGTCCGCGGGGGTCAGCCGCGCCAGACCGAAGACGTCGACGCGCCGACGATTCAGGCGTCGCGTCCGTTTGGCGTGGGCGCGCCGCCGAACATGTTGGCGTCGTTGCCGTCGGCGCAGTCCGGCGGACTGCTCGACGATGAGCCGCTGGAGCCGGTGCGCACGCGCCAGTCCGGGGCCCCTGACCTCAGAGGTCCGGCGATGGCGTCGCCCCTTGGCTCTGACGAGCCCCTCGGCGGTGCTCCCTTTGCTGGCGATGAGCCCCTTGACGACGAGCCGTTGGCGCCTTCGTTTGGCGCTCCGGCTTTTGGCGCCCGCGCCTTGCCGCCCGACGAAGCGCTCGAGCCGGGTGCCGACGACGGGTTCTTGCCGCCAGCGTTGCAGAAGCCGGTGGCGAAGACGGCGCCTCGCGACGTGCCGCGTCCTGCCACCATGGGGCTGTCGTCACCGCCAGCACGTGGTCCAGCGCCGCTGCCGCCGCTGTCGCAGCAGATCGCCGTCCCTCTCGCTGCGCCTGAGATGGTGCTCGACGAAGCCCTCGAAGCCGACGCCGACGCGCTGGTTCGAGAAGCCCTCGGGATGCCCGATGGTCGCTCGGCAGATCCCTCGTCAGCTCTCTCGGCAGAGGGCCTGCCCGCCGACGAGCTCGTGCTCG
>JANNAY010000837.1:0-1734 GCA_031384945.1 Deltaproteobacteria bacterium | reverse complement strand
CGTCGAGAAAGCTGCGGTCCATGGTGCTCCAGCTGGGGATGTTCTCCTCATAGCCGCGCGTGAACGCACAGGCACCGCTCGTTTTTGCAGACGAGCTGTGCAATTGTGCGCAGGTGGATTGGAACGACCTCCGCTTCGTGCTCGCCCTCTCGCGCCGCGGCTCGCTGAGCCAGGCGGCGGCCGACCTCTTGACCACCCACACCACCGTCTCGCGTCGCATCAGGGCCCTTGAAGACACACTGGGTTCTCGTCTCTTCGACGCAACGCCCGACGGTTATGTGCCGACCCCTGCGGGCCTGAGCTTGATCGCGGCGGCGCAGCGCTTCGAGGCTGAGCTGCTGACCCTCGAGGCCGCCATCGTCGGTGGTGATGCACGGTTAGAAGGGCCGCTGCGCGTCAGCACGATGGACATTTTGTTTCGCCGCTACCACGCGGTGTTCTTGTCCTTCTGCCGCCGCTACCCGGGCATCGCGCTCACCCTCGTCTGCAGCGACGACGAAGCGGTGCTCACCCGCCGCGACGCCGACGTGGCGCTGCGCATGACCAACACGCCGCCCGAGCACCTCGTCGGCAAGAAGGTCGACGTCGTCGACTTCGCCGTCTACGCGGCCAAGGCCACAGCCGACGTCGTGCCCCGCCCCGTCGTTCACTGGGACGAGCGCAAAGACGCCCGTTGGCTCGACGCCTGGCTGAAGCAGAACGCCCCCGACAGCCCCATCGGCATCCGCGTCGACGTCAGCAGCGCCGTCTTGCGCGACGTCGTCGCCGCCGGCTTCGGCGCCCACCACCTCGCCGTCTTCGAAGGCGACGCCGACCAACGCCTCGTCCGCGTCTCTGACGTCGACCCGCGGCACCGTCGACACGTTTGGCTGCTCACCCTGAAAGAGCTGCAGACCACGACGCGCGTCCGCGCCTTTCTCGATCACGTCGCTGGCGCGCTCGCTTCTTGACGCGTTTTCTTGTTGCGTGAACGCCACCAAACGGCGGCCGCGACGAGCGCGATGGCAATCTCGAGCAAGAACGCCGGATGGAGCACGAAAGTCACGATCCAGTGGTGGGCAGTCGCCCTCACCGTGATCAGGTGGAAGAACCTGTCGTCGAGCGGCCACAGCCAGGCGATGTCGCCGCAGACGGTGTCGAGCGCGAGGTGCGAGAAGACGCCGGCGCAGAAGGCGGCAGCGACCCTGCGGGTTTCGCTGCGCGTCACGAGCAGCGTCACAACAGTGATGGCGAGCCAGACCGCGGGAATGTGTGTCCAATAGCGGTGGTGGTGCACCTGGCCGTGGTCCCACCAGAAGCGCAGCATGTCGACGTCGGGGAAGACGGCGCCGACGACGGCTCCAACGACGACGCTGCCGTCTTTGGCGAAGCCGCGGCCGACGAGGTAGCCGGCGGGGGCGTGGGCGATGAACACGACGCAGCAACCGGCGATGGCGTGCTGCGCTTCCCCGCGGCGTGAACGGTCCGGCCGCCCGCTCGAGACTTCGGTGCTCCAGCCCTCACGACCTGAGGCGGCTTGGCGCGCGGCCACCCCCCCCAGCCCCCCTCCCTGAAGCTGACGTTTCTGCACATCTCTCACCGAAGCGGGCCTCATGAATGTGGCGCCCCCTGCCCATGGGCTCACGATTGGTCACATCGCGAGGCACGCGGAACCACGTCGTCGCCTTGCGTTGCCCGCGCCGCAGAGCCCCCAGTACCCCCGCTGCGCGGGGGCAAACCCAAATTCCACGGTGC
>JANNAY010000835.1:0-2724 GCA_031384945.1 Deltaproteobacteria bacterium | reverse complement strand
GACCGTCGATGACGGCGCCGCGGCCGTGGTCGAGGCAGCGGCCGTCGACGAGCCTGCGGTTCCGGCGAAAGAGACTGCGCCTGAAGCGACAGCGACGCCGGAGACAGCGACGCCCGAAAAGAGCGAGACGGTGGTGCGGGCGCGGCAGCCGCGGCAGGCGGCTTCGTCGTCGACGGTGCGCGACCGCGACTTTCAGCTGCGACCGCATCCGCGGCCGGCCGATCTGTTGTCGACGGTGCCGGGCTTTTACGTCGTGCAGCACTCGGGCGGCGGCAAGGCCAACCAGTACTTCTTGCGCGGCTTCGACGCCGACCACGGCACCGACGTCGCCCTCTCCGTCGACGGCGTGCCGGTCAACCTCGTCAGCCACGGCCACGGACAGGGCTACGCCGACCTCTCCTTCGTCATCCCCGAGACCATCCAGCGGCTCGAGGTGAAGAAGGGCCCGTACTTCGCCGACAGCGGCGACTTCGCCACCGCCGGCGCCGTCGACCTCGTAACCCGCGCCGCGCTCGAGGCGAGCCAGGTGAGCGTCTCGGGCGGTGCCTACGCTGCGCCGCAGTTCTTTCGCCAGCCCGCGCTCGCATCGCGCCTGCTGGTGATGGCGTCGCCGGCGCCGGCGTCGTCGTCGTTCTTCGCCGGCGACGTCGCCTATACCGACGGCCCCTTCGAGAACCGCGAGCGCTACTTGCGCTTCAACCTGCTCGGCAAGGTCCCCGTCGACCTCGGCGACAGCGGCAACGTCGTCGTCACCGCCATGAGCTCGGGCGGTGGTTGGAACGGCTCGGGCCAGCTGCCGCTGCGCGCCGTCGACGATGGACGTCTGCCGCGCTTCAGCACTGTCGACGACAGCGAAGGCGGCAACAGCCAGCGTCACAGCCTGTCGCTGCGCTGGCGCTCGCCCGTCGTCGATGGCACCTCGTCGACGGTGCTGCTCTATCTGACGCACTACCGCTTCACGCTCTTCTCGAACTTCACGTTCTTTTCTGGCGACCCGGTGCACGGCGACGAGATCGAGCAGACCGACGTGCGCACCATCGCCGGCGGCGAGGCGCGCACGCGCTTCGACCGCGACGTCTTTGGGGTGCCTTCGACGACCGAGATCGGCGTGCAGGCGCGCAATGACGTCATCGACAACGGGCTGCACCACGACGAGCGCCGCGAACGTCTGCAAGACGTCGTCGACGCTGGCGTTGCTGAAGGCAGCCTCGGCGTCTTCGTCGACGAAGAGCTGACGTTCTCGCGCTACTTCCGCGCCGTGGTCGGCGCTCGCGCTGACGGCTTCGGCTTCCAGGTCGATGACCGCCTCGAAGACAAGGCCAACGACGACGGCGCAACCTCCGGCGTCGCCTTTGCCGGCGTGTTCTCACCAAAGGTCGCGTTGATCGTCACGGTGCCCGACGTCGTTGACCTCTACGGCAACGTCGGCCTCGGCTTCCACAGCAACGACGCGCGCGGCGTGGTGCGCGAGAAGGACGCCGTCACGCCGATCACGCGCGGCATCGGCGGCGAGCTCGGCGCACGCTCCAACGTCTTCGGCGTCAACGTCGCCGCCGCCGCCTTTATCCTCGGCCTCGAAGGCGAGACGGTGTGGGTCGGCGACGAGGGCACCACCGAGCTGCGCGGACCGACGCTGCGGGAAGGCGTCGAGCTCGAGGCCGACAGCGCCCTCGGCGCCGACTGGCTGCGCGGCGACGTCGACGTCAACCTGACGCGCGCGACCTTCATCGAGACCGGCGAGCCCGTGCCGCTGGCGCCGACCTTGATCGCCGACGCCGGCGTCAGCGTGCTGCATCCGATCGGCGTGCACGGTCGCCTCGGCGCCGTCTACGTCGGCGACCGCGCTGCCATCGAGGACGAATCCCTGACAGCCGCGGGCTTCCTCCGGCTCGATGGCTCCGTCGGCTACAAGAACGACACCTTCGCCGTCGACCTCGACGTGCAGAACCTCTTGAACACCGAGTGGCGCGAGGCGCAGTTCGCCAACGTCTCGCGCCTCGCCGACGAAACCTCACCGGCCGACTGCACCGCCGGCACACGCGCTGTCGGCGCCGGGGACGAGTTCGCGGGCTGCGAAGACGTCCACTTCACGCCTGGTGCGCCGCTGAACGGTCGCCTCACGTTCACGATGTTCTTCTAGCGAGCGGCCGAGCCCGGCCTTCGGACGATGCAGCGACGGTGCTGGTGCGTCGACGACAACCGCCGCGGAGAGCGCCCTGCGTTCGTCAACTCGCATCATCAGATCGATGGCGCGTCAGCGGTTCTCGGCCGGTGCCGCGACCACGCTGCCCTTCGGATCGGCTCCGATCTGCGCGGGACCCTCGGCGTCTTCGCCAGCAGGCCCTGCCAGGGCGCTGCGCGCCGGGGACCTGTCACGTCCTGTGGCTCGCCGCCTGCCCTCCGCAGCTCTCCGCCTGGTCGGACTCGTTCGGTCCCGACGGGGCGAGGGACCGAACGGAATCCAACCCTCGAAGGAGCAGCAACATGGTCACGGCCAGCAGCAAGAACGACAGCAAGCACCTCGACGTCTTCACGGTTCGCAAGAATGGCGAGCGCAGCATCTGGGTCCGCATCGGCATCGCGTTCCCCAACAAGGACGGCAAAGGCTTCTCGGTCCGGCTCGACGCCCTGCCGCTCGACGGCGAGCTCGTCATCCGCGAGGCGCTCCCGCCGCGCGATGAGGCCTCGCCGGCTTGAGCAACAATGGCGGCGGCACCGGCCCCG
>JANNAY010000820.1:0-3097 GCA_031384945.1 Deltaproteobacteria bacterium | reverse complement strand
TCGAGAGCGCGCCTTCAGCTGCAGTCGCAAATGTGCCATCGGCTGCCGCGTTTCCCGGTACGATGAAATGATTCTGCTCGCTGCCGCGGGTGTTGGCGATGCGCACCTGATCGCGCTGGGTGCCGTCGGCGCCCAGGGCCTGGCCGGCGAAGATGACGGCGTAGCGCTTCGGCAATCCGGCGGACTGCGCGTGGGCTGCGCCGATGCCGAGCGCGCCGGGCAAGCGGCCGTTGCCGTCGAGCATTGCCTCCAATATTGGTAGGTTGATGGTGATGTTGAGGGTGTTTTGCACCGAGGCGCGCAGAAAGGTTCGACGTTGCAGCGGGGGACCTTTGAGAAACTTCACGGTGCACCCCCGACCGGGACGTCGCGTTTGGTGACGAACTGCGGGCTCGCGATCTGCTCGAGCAAGAAGGTGTCGAAGCGGTTGTCAGAGGCCTTGAAGCGGTCGTGCCAGGCGTTGGCGATGCCGAGCTCGTCGTCGCTGAGGGGGCGCCCCTGCGAGAACGCGGTGAACTGCTCGACGAAGCAGGGGCCGACGAGGTCTTCGTCGACGAGGCGACGCCCCAACTCTTTGGGACCGCTGAAGACACCGAAGCCCGGCAGCTCGCCGATGCCATCGATGGCGCAGTCGATGTTGTCGTCGTCGTGGGTGCGGAAGCGTCCCTGGATGTCGTAGGCCTCGAGGCCGAAGCCGATGGGATCCATCTGGCTGTGGCAGGCGTTGCACGACGCCGACGCCGTGTGCGCGATGTAGCGGTCGCGTTTGCAGACGGCGTCGCCGGTGACGGGCGGCGGCTCGTCGGCGTTCACCGTCGCTGGCGGCGGATCGATCGGTTGGCAGAGCAAGCGGTTGCGCACGAGGATTCCTCGCTGCGTCGGCGACGTGTCGTTGAACTTCGAAAACGACGCCAGCACCGCGCCGTGTGACAAGAGGCCGCCGCGGTCGGCGCCGTTGGTCGACGTCGTCAAAGGCACCCAACCCGGCGACGTCTCGGGACGCGGCAAGCCGTAGTGGTCGGCGAGGGCGTCGTCGACGAAGGTCTCTTCGAGCGTGAACAGGTCGAGGTAAGAGCGCGGCTCATCAAAGATCACGCGCTCGATCAACGCGTTGGTCTCTTGCGAGAACTTCGACGACAGCTCGGCCGGCACGGGGATCGCGCGGTAGCCCAACCACATGGCGTGAAAGCGATCGAGCTGCTGCCGCGCCCGCGGGTCTTGCAACATCGCTGCGGCGAGCTCGGCGCGGCCCCCTGTTCCAGGCGTGTCGTCGTCGATGGAGCCGTCGGCGGCTTTGGCGAAGACGGCGTCGTCGGGGGCGCTGCCCCACAAGAGGTAGCTCATGCGTGTCGCCGTCTCGTACGGGTTCAGGCGCGCGACGCCGGCTTCGTCGGTGGGCGTGCCGACCTCGATGCGAAACAAGAACTCGGGATCGAGCAAGAACGCGCGCAGCGCGAGCTCGACGGCGGTGTCGAAGCCGGCTTCGTAGAAGGCGCTCTCTTCGCGGGCGAAGGCCAAGAAGGGCAGGTAGGCAGCGACCTCGTCGTCAGCGAGCGGACGGCGCAGCATCTTGTGCCCCACGCGCGCCACGATCTGTCTGAAGCACACCTCATCGTCGTCGCTGGCCGGCGTGCACGAGAACACCGCAGCGCGGCCGCCAGCAGGCGTGTCGTCGGCGAGGACGCGGCCGGCGACGTCGGTGGCGAGGGCGTCGAGGGCGTCGACGAGGGCGGCGCTGCTCTGCTGTTCGATCAAGTTGTTGTCGTAGGGCGTGAACGTGTCGTTGATCAGCAAGCGCGAGCCCGCCGACGACGGCTCGGCCAACACATCACGCAGCGTGCGGTCGACCTCGCTCTGCGAGAGCCGGCGCACCTCTGTGGGCAGCGCCGTCGTCAGCGGGTCCCGGTTGTTCTGCGGCGCAGGCGGCGGCGGCGGCGCCTTGTCGCCCGGCGCAGTCGCGCACTCGCAGCCGGCAATCGCCACCAGCAAGAGAGAGATGAGCACGCGCACTGTTGTCTCCCGTCCACATCGATCAGAGTTGAACCGGGCCGTAGAGAAAGAAGCGGGCCACCCAAAATCGCCGCATCCGGATGCGCCGACACCGGCGTGGTGGGGACTCGACTCCCCGCAGTGTGGACTCGAGTCGCACTCGCGTGGTCACCGGCAGACGGCTCAGCGGCTGCCGCCCATGCCGCGCACGGCGTCGCGCAAAGAACGCACCTCGGCGAGGATCTCTTGGTAGCTGTCGACGGGCTCGGCGAGAGAAGCGACGCCCCGGCGCAGCTCTTCGGCGCCAAGGGCGCCGGCGTTGGCGGCGACGGCGAGGCGCACCAGCGGCAAGAGCTCAACGAGCCGGCGCTCGAGCGAGGTCAGGCGGCCGGCGACGCTGTCGGGGGCGTCGTCGTCGATGACGCCGCCCAATTCGGTGCAGCGCGCCGACACGCGCTCAGCGATGGCCACCAGGCGCGCGTGCGTCTCGGGCGGAAACGCGCGGGGCTCGACGTCGAGCACGCACAACGAGCCGACCACCTGATCGCCGGAGCGGATGGGCACGCCAGCGTAGGCGCGCAGCCCATAGCGGTCAATCAGCTCTTGCGGCACCCAGTCTTCACGCAGCGCGTCTTCAACGACGACGCTGCCGTTGCTGCTGACGACGAATTGGCAGACCGAGGCGTCGCGCGAGGTGGCGCGGCTGACGAGCAGTTCGGGCGGCAGGCCGACATGGGCGCGAAAGATCTGCACCTTCTCGCCGACGAGCGTGACGAGGGCGATGGGCGCCGCGGCGGCCGTCGACGCGTCGCGCACCAGCTCTTCGAGCACAGGGTCCCAACCGGGGGCGACCAGCGCGCGCTGCAGGGCGCTCAGGCGTTTTGGGTCGTCGAGGTCAGCCACCGGCGGCCAACGTATCACTCAGCGACGAACAGCAGGAAGGCGCCGGCTGTGATGCCTGCAACGGCAACTGCGGAGAGGCCGACGATGCCTGTGACGTCGTGGTTTCTGCGGGCTTCGGTGTCGGCGTCGGTGCGGGCGTTGTGGGCGAGGTCGTAGCCGACGGCGGCGGCGCCGACGGCAGCCGCGCCGCCCACGGCGAGGGCGG
>JANNAY010000760.1:0-2310 GCA_031384945.1 Deltaproteobacteria bacterium | reverse complement strand
TACACGGCATGGCGCAATACGACGTCGTCCACTCCATCCTCGTGGCGGGCGAAGACCTCGGCGGTGGCGTCGAAGGCGACAACGGCGAGACGCGCGCTGGGCACCAGATGCTCCAGTTTTGGGACCACGACTTCGAGGGAGAGGAGCCGTCACCCGGCGGTTTTGATGATCTCACTGTCGCGATCTTGGATCGTGGTTTTCAAGACAAGCACCCTGTTCTTTTGGACTATGATGCAGCAAGTGACACAACATTCAAACGCGTCTTCGGTCGCTACGATTGCGACGGTGGGGGCAGCTCCTGTACGTCGACGACGAGTACCTGTGCAAGCTGCACATCGGGGTCGGTACCGGGCTGCGACGATGCCGGCGACTTGTCGTTTCTGAATGGACTTGACCAAGATGACGCCGATGACAGGCGTGACCATGGAACAATCATTTTTGGCGTGCTTCTCGCAGACTTGATGCAATCTCAGGACACATCTGTGAGCGCTGGTCAGCGCGAAGCGCGGAGCGGACATGCGCGCGAAGCAGGGACAGTGCTGATGCAAATCGGTACCGACGTCGCCGGCGACTTTAGATGCTCCGATCGTGCTGCATCGGTCACCAAGGCCGCTGACCTGAATGTTGATGTCGCTTCACTGTCTGAGGCGCACGGAACCGAGGGCTGCGACTGCCGCGGCGCTGACAACGGCATCAACGACGTCGTCAACGATGCATTCAAAGACGGACTGTTCTTCGTCAAGGCGGCCGGCAACGAAGAGCCAACCGATGTCTGCCATCCTCTCTGCACACTCACGAGCCCTGCCGCCGCCGAGGGTGCTTTCGCTGTTGGCGGCCTCAGCCGCGACCCTGGGAGTGCGGCAGCCAGCCAGCTCGACGTTCGACAGACCAACCACATCTACACAAGCTCGTCGAACGGCGGAGGTGAGTTGGGTCGTCCCGGAACTGGCGAGCGCACCATAGTCGGACTGGCGGCATGGGCTTGCGTCGAGGGCGTCGCAGCCTGCCAGGACGGAAGCAATGATTGCATCGGCAACTTTGCGAATTATTACGGCTTAAGTGGTGGCACAGTGAACTGCGGAACCAGCTACGCGGCGCCTCAGGTAGCCGCTGCGGCTATTCTTTTCAAAGATCACTGGCTCAATGAAATGTCGCCATCTTCTTGGCTGAACGATGCCGCGCACCTAAAGACGACGATGCTGTTGATGGGTGACCGTTTCGATGGTGCATCAAGTCGGCTCAGCTCGGGGTTTCATCAGCGTGTCGGTGGAGGCCGGCTGAAGATGCGTATGTTCAACGCTGACGGGATGGACGCGTCGTGGAACTCATCGTTCGGCAGCACAACGCTATACGATGGTGATACTTGGTTTGTGGCGATCAATCCGTCGATCGGACCGATGCCTTCATCGACCGATACCGTGAAGGCCGTAGTATGGTGGTACGAGCCTATGACCGAGGGCACTGGCGCTGACATCGTGATGAGCGTCGAGCGTTTCTCAAATGCATCTAACTGTTCGGGTGTGCCGACCGTTCTAACCGGCGATGTTTCCTACGACAACAAGAAGATGGTTGTTGTCACGAGTGGAATCAGCAACCAATGCAGTCGACTGCGAATTGAGGCAACGGACATCACGGCAAACGACGAAGCATCGAATCAAAAGCGGCGCACGATCAATTGGGCGCTGTATGCCGAGGACACGGCCCGCAACGATACAGACGGCCCGACGCTCTCTTCACCACCCGGCGCGAGCGACGTGGAGAGCCCATGAAATTCCAGTTGTCGGTCGCCGCTTGCTTGTTCCTTGTTGCTTGCCCGCCAGCGAACGAAGGCGAAGGAGAAGCCCCACTCGACGGCGCGTGCCCCCAACGGTGCGAAGCTGTGACACCACCACCCACGGCCGCGTGCGCTGCGGCCGCAGCTGCGTTGCCTGAAGGAGGAAGCCCGATGCTGCCGGCAGAGGCACTGGTCCTCGACTTCGACCTCGACTCCGAGTCGCGAGCGCTGTGGGTGATCGGCTGCGATTGCTTCGACTCCCCACCCGTTCTGCGCGTGGTGCGTGCCGACGAGAGCGGGGTAAGCGAGCCCGCTCAAATCGGTGCGCCGCGCTTTGAGAACGGTGCCCTCTCCGTCGACCTGGGCCCTGACGTCGTCACGGAAGGCTCGGTCTGGGCATTGCAGACCATCGACCTCGACGGGCGTGTCACATCCCCGGTCTGTGCTGAGGTCGCATTCCGAGGAGAGTGATGCGTGCCCACGCCGACGACGTCAGCCTCGTCCTGCGGATCCTGCGCGTGCAGCGATTCGGAGCG
>JANNAY010001214.1:0-1582 GCA_031384945.1 Deltaproteobacteria bacterium | reverse complement strand
GCCGAGCTGACCGCTCCACCGTCGACGACACGCAGCGCCGCCCGCACCTCCATCAACCCCGTCTCCACCTGCGTATGCCGCGCCCGCAGCGGCCGGTGTGTCAGCTGCGCCGGCCACGTCGCCAGCAGCGTCTTCTGCGCCGCCGCATTCTGCCTGTACTTCGCCGTCAGCGCCTTCTTCATCTCCGCCTGCTTCGTCGTCTCCCACGCCGCCCGCTGCGCGTCGTTGAGCGGACGCCCACGACGTCCACCAGCGGACTTCGCGGCGGCGCCGTCTTTGCCGCCGACGACGCCGCCTTCGGCGAACGAGGCCCAGTACGCGCGATCGAGGTGCTTGAACTTCGCCGCTTGAAAGAAGTGCTCGACACTCGGCCAGCGCAGTCCATCGAGGTCAAACGCCGCCGGCGCGAAGTTCGACAACACCTGCCGCCAATTCTTCGTCGATGCCAACGACGAAAACGCCGACGCCGGCAGCGACCCGAGCGACTCGCCCACACCCATCCCGGGCGGCGCGTCCTTCGAGCGCGAGTGAAACATGAAAACGACACCCTCTTCACAGAGCATGATCACCTCCACGCTGGTTTTCTCGTCGTCGCGTGACAGCCTTCTGTCAGCTTTCCGTCGCAGCGCACCTCATCGCACCGGAAAGCGCCCCTGCCACGCCAACCGGCGATCGGCGTCATTCGCCAGCGCCGTGAGAATGCGGTCCCAGCGATCGAAGGCCTGCCAGCGCGCGACGCCAGCGTCGTCGACGAGGCAGGCGCAGACCTGGTCGTCGAGCGTCGACGAGCGCTTGCCCTTCCACACCGTGTCGGCGGCGACGACGAGCAGGTCTTCGACGACGAGGGCGGGGTCGTCCTGGCTGTAGCCGTGGGTGACGCAGAAGCGCGCGCGCTCTTCGCTGACGCCCCGCGCACGCAGCAGCCGCTCTCCCTCGGCCTCGTGCAGCTTGCCCGGAGCTTCGAGCTCGTCGACGAAGACGCCTTTGCCGACGTCGTGCACGGCGGCGCCGAAGACAACGGCGCCGGCGTCGAAGGCCAGCTTCGGCCACGCCTTGTGCGTCGCCGCCACGAGCTTCACCGCGACATCGTGCACCAGCGTCAGGTGCGCCCACAGCCGCGGCGGCGCGCCCACATCGACGAGCACGCCCACGACGTCGCCGGGGAGGGAGCCGACACCGACGGCAGCGCGATCGTCGTCGGAGATGGGATTGTTCATCGTGCGCTCCCGCGCGAACGTCGTGAGGGGCATTCTTTTCGCGCAGGCGCGGAGGCCTGCGCCACCCCCGCAGGGGGTGGCTGCCTGGGTGGCTGCCTGGGTGGGTGCAGGCCTCCGTGCCTGCCTAACGCTTGATCGAGCGCGCGGTCTCGTCGTCGAGAGCGAGGTCGTTCAGGGTCATGCGCTCACGATAGCAAACCAACAGCGCTTCAGATGCCGCCACTGGTGATCGCGTCGTTCATCGCCCCCGAAGCCGGCGCCCGCTCCGGCTCTTTGCCGCACTTGAACGGCGCGACAAACGACCCCGGCGCGTCTTCGAAGATGCGATGCCCGTTGCGACCATCGACGCGCGCGTTGCAGATGCC
>JANNAY010000748.1:0-2516 GCA_031384945.1 Deltaproteobacteria bacterium | reverse complement strand
GGACTGCCCGAAGAGCAGGTCTGGCGCGTCGCCATGAAGGGCGACCACCGGCCGCGGTCGTGGCGCGACATCGACGTCGAGTGGCGCCACTTGCTCGACGTCGCGCTGCAGAATGACCCCGAGAAGCGCTACCGCAGCGCCGGCGAATTTCGCGAGGCCCTGCTCGACGTCGCCGACGGCCGCGGCGTCGACTTGAAGAACATGCGCCGCGAGGCCTCGCGCTTCTTGCGCGAAGCGTTCGCGCAAGAGCAGGCCAGCGAGCGCGAGATGATCCTGCAAGCCACCGGCATCGCCGAGGCCCGTACGCAGCTGTTTCGCTCGCCGTCAGAGATCCAGAGCGCCATCGGCAACCTCGCCAACAGCTCACAGCCCGTCGAGATGAAGACCGAGATCTTCGACCCGTCGCAGCTCGGCGCCAAAGGCGAAGGCCAGCTGCGCGAGCTGCAAGACATGATGTCGCGCTTCGCCGATCCCAACGCCGAGACGCAGCTGCCCCGCGAACCCATCGACAGCGGCGACGACGGCGACGGCACCGACCAGGTCGACCTCGTCGACGGACCCAGCGACGCATTTCACGTCGACCGAAGCGTCGAGGCGCGAAGCCCCGGTTCCCGCGTCCCCGACGGCGACTCGCTCAGCGACGCCGCCGACGCGGCCTACGACAACCCGTTGCAGGGCTCGCGCAAGATCAAGGCGACGCCCGCCCGCCGCGACGACAACGACGACGAGCTGCCGCCGACCGTGGCCGGCCGCAAAGGCATCTCGATGCCCGAGCTGCCGCCTGAGCCGAATCCGCCGTCGCTGTCGCTGTCGAAGCGGTCGCAGTCGCGGTCGCGGCCTGAGCCGTTGCCACCGCTGCCGCCGAAGAAGCCGGCAAAGGCGCCGTCGTCAGCGTCGCCGTTGTTGGCCTTGTTCGGCGGCCTCGTCGTCGTCGCCATCGTCGGCGTCGCCGCGTTCTTCGTCGTCACCAAAGTGCTCGTGAAGCCTTTGTCGACGCCGCTGGTGCCCGAGATGCAAGACGCCGGCGCCAGCGTCGCCGCCTACGTCGACGCCGGCAGCGCGCCCACACCTGTGTTTGTCGCCACCGTCGTCGACGCGGGCGTCGTCGTTGTCGCCGCCGATGCCGGCTTCGCCGAATTCGTCGACGCCGGATCCGACGCCGTCGTCGACGCCGGACCGAAGAAGGTGAAGAAGAAGGATCCGCAGAAGACGCCGGTGTCGACGCCGCCGCCGAAGAAGACGATGAAGACGTTCAAAGAGCAGATTGAGTACTTGAAACAGTACTGCCTGACGCGCGTCGCCTGCGCCCGTTCTGTCGTCGGCTCGGCGAATCAGTTCTCTTCATTGACCGCTGAAGACTTGAAGCAACTGCGCGAAGAAGCGCCGAAGTGCGTTGAGCGCTGCCAGCGCTGACAGCACGAACGACGTGCTTCATCGACGAGAACAAGAAAAAGCAACGCGGGCCGCGCAACGCGGGGTGCGGGCTCACATCTGAGGGACGCGTTACCAACCACCCGAGACCACAGAGGCACGACCCATGGCCAACAAGATCGCTCTCATCACTGGCGCCAACAAAGGCCTCGGCAAAGAGATCGCCCGCCAGCTCGGCAAGCAGGGCTTCACTGTCGTGCTCGGCGCGCGCGACGAGAAGGCCGGCAACGCCGCCGTCGACGACCTCAAGAAAGACGGCGTCAAAGATGCGTTCGCCGTGAAGCTCGAAGTCACGAACCCCGATCACATCGCCTCCGCTGCGAAGTGGATCGGCGACAAGTTCGGCAAGCTCGATGTGCTCGTGAACAACGCCGGCATCTCGCTCGACTGGGACGGCTCGGCGATGACCGCCGACAAGATGCGCAAGACCTACGACGTCAACGTCGTCGCGCAGTGGCAGGTCAGCGAGGGCTTTCTCGGGTTGCTGTCGAAGTCTGACGACGCCCGCATCATCAACCACTCGTCGATCCTCGGCTCGATCGGCAGCTACGAGAAAGCCTGGGACCAGATGTCCGGCTTCGCCACGTTCGCCTATGCGACGTCGAAGGCGGCGCTCAACATGATGACGGTGCTGCAGAGCAACATGCTCAAAGACAAGAAGATCGCCGTCGCCGCCGCGCACCCGGGTTGGGTCAAGACCGAGCTCGGCTCTGACGCCGCCCCGATGGAGATCGTTGATGGCGCCAAGACCGCCGTCGGCCTGGCGACCATCGCGCGCGACAAGTTTCCCCACGGCCAGATGCAGCACATGGGTGAGCGCCTCCCCTGGTGATCTTGAAGGTGGTGCCGACCTTCACCAGTCAGTGAAAGACCGCTCGCGGGGCACCGGCTCCTCGGGCGGTCTCTCTTTTTTTCCCCGCAGAGTTGGGGAACCACCGTCTTCATGCCCGCACTGCGCGTCGCGATACTTCGTTTCATCGATTCGTCGTTCCCTGGGTTCGTCGAGTGCGCGTTCACGGATGCACACGGCACACGGCATGTGATCCACGAGAAAGAACCAGTGGTGAGCGCCGTCCGCCTCGACG
>JANNAY010000665.1:0-5426 GCA_031384945.1 Deltaproteobacteria bacterium | reverse complement strand
CGTCGCCACAGTCGACGGCGGCGACGGCATCAACACTCTGTTCTGGGACGAAGACGGCAGCCTGTGCGGCATGGGACCGGGCACCCTCGGCATCACCGTCGGCGATGCTGGCAACGGCACCCGCAGCCAGGCCGACATCTGCTTCAACGGCAACGACTCCGACTGGGGCGTCGGCGCCGCCACCGACGTGCAGAGCATCGCCATGCACGAGATCGGGCACTTCATCGGCCTCGACCACCCCTGCGACGGTGCGTCGCCGAACGAGACCAACTGCCTGCCCGACACCGACGCCATCATGTTTCCCGCGTGGAGCGGCCGAAACGAGCGTGAGCCCCTGAAGTCCGACATCGCCGGCGTCGTCGCCCTCTACCCGGCTGACCCCGACCTGCCGACGGGCTGCAACGGCCCCTTCGGCCCCGGCGAGAAATGCGACTGCAACGACTCGTGCGTCGACGGCCTCGTCTGCGTGCCCGACCCCGCCGGACAGCTGCGCTGTGGAAAGGCCTGCGCCTCCGACGACGCCGACTGCGGCACCGGCCTGGTCTGCGTGCTCGACGTGCCCCAAGACGGCAACGCCGCGCCCGGCACCTGCGTCGCCGTCGTGCGCGACAAGCCCGCCGGCGCCATCTGCTCGCAAGGCCCCGAGTGCGCCTCGGGCACCTGCGTCGCCGACGTGAAGCTCGGCCGCTCGATCTGCCTCGTCGTCTGCGAAAACGACGACGACTGCGCCGGCGGCACCTGCTTCGACGGCAAATGCCTCGGCGGCTTCGAGTCGCAAGAGTGCGAAGCGCCCGACGAAGAAGTGCCGCCGTCGTGCTTCGGCTGCAGCGCCTCGGGCAGCACCGTGGCCGACGTCAGCGTCGTCGCCAGCCTGCTCTTGTTGCTGCGCCGCCGCCGCCGCGGCGCTCGCGGGGGACACTGATGGCAGAGAGCCTCGGCAACGGCCGCTACGACATCGTGCGCCGGCTCGCGACCGGCGGCATGGGCGAAGTGCTGCTCGCCGAGTTCAAGGGCGACAACGAGATCTCGCCCGGGCTGCTCGTCGTCAAACGCATCCTGAGCGCTGGACCGTCAGACCCGCCCGCCGAGGGCCAGGTCAAGATGCTGCGCGAAGAAGGACGCCTCGGCGCCCGCCTCAACCACGGCAACCTCGTCGAGACCTACCGCCTCGAAGACGACGACGCGAAGCACCCGCTGCTCGTCATCGAGCTGCTCGCAGGCCGCTCGATGGCGCAGGTGCTGGGCCAGGCCAAGAAGCGCAAAGAGAACGTGCCCGTCGACGTCGCGCTGTCGATCTTGCGCGGCTCGTGCTGCGGCCTGCACTTCGCGCACACGCTGAAAGACAAGAACGGCACCAGCCTCGGGCTCGTGCACAGAGACGTCAGCCCCGCCAACATCTTCGTCACCTTCGACGGACGCGTGAAGGTCATCGACTTCGGCGTGGCCAAGTCTGAAGACAGCGAAATCAAGACGGCCACCGGCATCTTGAAGGGCAAGCTCGGCTACATGTCGCCCGAGCAGTCTCTCGGCGCGGCCAAGCTCAGCGCCCAGGCCGACGTCTGGTCGCTCGGCGTGCTCTTCTGGGAAATGCTGGTCGCCGAGCGGCTGTTCGCGTCGCCGAACCCGACGGCGACGCTGCTGCAGATCTCGCAGAAAGAGATTCCGCGGCCTTCGTTGATCCGCGGCGACATCCCGCCCGCCGTCGAAGCCATCTGCATGCGCATGCTCGAGCGCGACCTGCCGCGCCGCTTCAACTCGTGCGCCGACGTTGCCCGCGCCATCGACGGGTTGCCGGGGGGCGGCGGCGTCTCCCGCGTCGACGTCGGCGGCTTTCTCGCCGGCCGCTTTCCTGAAGAGGCCGACGCCGGCGCCAAAGACGCGGCCCGCTGCGCCAAGAAGGTGCACAAGCAGCCGATTCCCAACGGCCTCGTCGACGGCGGCACGTGGAACGAGATGGTCGCCGACGACGACGACGAACCCGCCACCACCGTGCTGTCGGCCGAGGCCCGCCGGGCCTTGTTGGCCGCCGCCATCGCCGACGAACCCGCGATGACCGCGCCCGGAAACATCGACATGGACGACGACGACGTCGCCACCGTCCGCGTCACCGCCGACATCGTCGAACAAGCCCGCGCCGCTGCTGGGCTGCCGGCGAAGCCGCCGTCGAAGCCGCGAGCGCCCACCCAGGTCGGCCACGTCGCCGACGACGAAGACCTGATCATGACCGCCGCCGTGCCGCCGGGGTCGCTGGCGTCGGCGTTTGGTGCGCCGGTGGGCGGTCCGCCCCGTCCGCCCGGGCCGCCGAACTTGAGCGGTCCGCAACGCCCGGCGCCGGGCGAGGCGTCGCAAACGCAGAAGAACCCGCTGCCGCCCGCCGGCATGACGCTGAGCGACCCCGACCGGGCTCCTGAGCGTGGCCCGCTGGTCCCTGGACCGGGCGGCGCTTCGGCGACGTTGAAGAACCCGATGTTCGGCTCGACCCAGCCCGAGCAGCTCTCCATGTCTCCTGCGCCCCGTGATGGGTCTGGCAGCGGTCAGCCGCGGCCGCCGACGTCGTCGTTTCCGGTGCCGCAGGCGCCTGCGCCGTCGCCGCGTGCGCCGTCGCGGTCGGGCATGCCGGCGCCGTCTCCGGCTGCGCCTTCTGCGCCGCCGCCGTCGGTGCCGACGTTGACACCGTCGCGGCCGCGCACCTCGCCAGCGGGGGCGACGTCGAACCCGCCGTCGACGTCGACACCGGTGGCGCCTGCGCCCTCGCCGAATCCGCCGTCGGGGCCGCAGCCGCCAGCGCCGCAGCCGTCGTCGTCGAAGAAGGCGCCGACGTCGTGGTTGGCGGTGGCGCTGTCGACCTTTGGCGCGCTGGTGCTCGTCATGGGCGTCGGCTTCAGCTTCGCCATCGCCCGTCCGCAGCCCCGCGCCCTCGTTGTCTACACCGACCCCGCCGGCTTCGACGTCGTCGTCGGCGACGTCGCCCAGGTGCCGCCGGGGGCGCCGCAGCGCTTGATCGATCCGCTGAACGCGACGCTGAAGAAGGCGAACGAAGAGCCGAAGCTCGTCGCCAGCAGCGAGCTGCAGGCCAAGCTCATCGAGAGCGGCGTCTGGGCCCGCGCCAGCCTGCCGGCGGTGACGCGCACGACGCTGGGGGCGCTCTTGCCGTTGCTCATCGCCGCGCTGGGCATCCTGGCCCTCGCCTTTGCGGTGCCCGCGTTCTTCGTCGGCGATGGAAAGAACCGCGCCCTCGCCCGCGTCGTCGCCGTCGTCGTCGTCGTCGCCGCCACCGCCGTCGTCGTCGACCGTGGCGCGCTGTCGTGGCCCGGACGCGCCGCCTGGCGGGCCACGCCGCGCCTCGAGTGGAGGTGACGTGAACGGTCCGAAGCGCCCCCTCGGCGAGATTCTGGTCGCCCAGGGCCACGTCGACGCGCGCGACGTCAACACGGTGTTGAGCGTTCCGGCGGGCAGCGAGCGCAAGAAGCTCGCGTCTGAGCTCTACCGGCTGGGCGTGGCCAGCGAGCGCGCGCTCGCGCGCGGTCTCGCCGAGCAGCACGGACACCCCGCCGTCGTCTTGAGCGAGTCGTCGATCGACTTGTCGGCGCTCGAGCTGGTGCCGCGCGTGGTCGCCGAGCAGCACCTCGTGCTGCCCATCGCCATCGAGGTCGACGCCCTCACCGTCGCCGTCGCCGAGCTGAGCGACAACGGCCGGCGCCGCGACATCTTCGACCACATCGAGCTCGCCTCGGGACGCAAGGTCGTCGTCAGCCTCGCCGTCGAGAGCGTGCTCGTCGAAGCCATCGCCATCGCCTACGACGCCCACAAAGACGGCGAACGCGTGCTCGTCGGCACCGTCGAACGCCCCACGACGTCGGGCGTGTCGCCGTCGTTCTCGCCGCTGTCGATCGTGCGGCCGGCGACTGGTCCGTCGCTGCCTGCTGGCGACGCGCTCGCTGCACCTGCCGCCCCCGCAGAATTTCGCGCGCCGGCCGTCACCGCCGCCACCAGCGTCAAACCCGTCATCTTCGTGGTCGATGACGACGACGCGATCCGGTTGCTGCTGACGCGGGTGCTCAAGACCGACGGCTACGACATCGTCGAAGCCGCCGGCGGCCGACAGGCGCTCGAGATGCTGCGCACGCTGCGTCCCGCGCTCATCGTGCTCGACGCGATGCTGCCCGAGGTGCAGGGCTACGACATCTGCCAGCTGGTGAAGGGCTCGCCGATCTTTGAGCAGACGCCCGTCGTCATGGTCAGCGCCGTCATGAAGGGCTTTCACCATGCGCGCACCTTTCAAGAGGTGCACAAGGCCGACGCCTTCATCGAGAAGCCCTTCGACGTGCACTACCTGCGGCAGGTGGTGGCCCGCCTGCTTGGGCGCGCGCTGCCGAAGAACGTGCTCGGCCCCGAGTGGCAAAAAAAGGTCAAGGCGCTGCGCGAAGAGGCGGTGGTGTTTTGGAACATGGGCGACCTCGACGCCGCCTTTGACGCCGTCAAACGCTGGCGCTCGCTCGACGCCTTTGACGCCGACCTCTACCTGCTCTCGGGCAACATTCTGCAGCGCAGAAACGACCCAGAGGGCGCCATGAAGGCGTGGGAGCGCGCCGCCGCCTTCGACGCCAACTGCTACGCCGCCTACAAGAACCTCGCGGTCGTCTACGAGCAGCTCGGCTTCGTGCAGCGCGCCCAATTCGCCTGGTACCGCGCGTACGAGCTGGCTCCTGATGCGGAAACGCGGCGCCGGATCGAAGAGCACCTCGCCACCCGCTGAGCGGATCCGGTGGGGGGGCTTCAAGTGCCTGGAAACGTGTCGAATCTAAAACGTGCGACTGGTCGCCCCATCGGACAGGTCGCGACGCCGGTTTTCGTGTTCGTGCAGATTGGTTCTCGGAGGTCTCACAACATGGATCTGCAGCTTTCGTTTTCGTACCAGGCCTGCGTCGACAACTCGGAGAAGGTGAGCTGGAAGCTCGACGACGTGTTTCCGGAAGGCACGCCGCTCGATTTCACCAAGCCGTTTTTGCCCGAGTCGTTGGCGCCGACGAAGGCGCTGGGGTTCATGAGCGACACCGAGCGCCGCGCGCTCAACCAGATCACCGGCAACTCGTACCTGAACCTCTTCGCCTTCGTTGAAGAGTACATCCTCGCCACCGTCGTCGAGCACGCCACGGCCGAGATGTTTGGCGACCACACGGCCATCCGCGCGCTGGTGCGCTTCGCCGACGAAGAGCTGAAGCACCAGA
The DNA here is from genome assembly GCA_031384945.1 of Deltaproteobacteria bacterium. GTDB lineage: Bacteria > Myxococcota > UBA727 > UBA727 > VGSZ01 > VGSZ01. Next base: position 198 of record JANNAY010000665.1, on the reverse strand, counting down.
TGCTCTTCGCGCGCTACCGCCGCAGCTTTGACAAAGACTTCGGCGTGCCCTGCGACGTGTTGAACAACGCCGCCGACGTCGCTGGCGTGATTCTCGGCAAACACCGCATCGCGGTCATGCTGATGACGCTGCACATCGAGTGGATGACGCAGCAGCACTACACCGAAGGCGTCAAAGACAACGCCAACATCGACGCCC